>JAFYTT010000111.1 GCA_017558715.1 Clostridia bacterium
CGGAAAACTGCGGCACAGTAATAGATCCCGCGGTCATTGATGAGATGCTGCAGAATTTCCGCGGAAGCGATGATGACTATTTTGCGCAGAATGTTGCGGATCATATTTTCAAGATCGTATACGATATCAAGGAGGCGCATAGAAAAGATATCACCACCTCCCCGCATATGAGTATCGGCAATTTGCTTTGCGATATCGGACCAATGGTTCAGACGATGATGAATCCAACAGCAGAAAGTATTTATGAAGAAGTGTGCGATCAATACGATATTGATGACAGGAAAATGTCTGAGGAGCAGATTGAAGCAGCCAAAGCATTTTTCGCGCGTGCAAAGATTATTAAGGCGGGGAAGAAAGGAAAAATTATAAAGAAAGATGGTGTTAATTAATTTCTCAATACTAGATAAGCTGAAAAATGGTATTGCGGCAAATCTTGAGGTTGTTTCTAAAATTACATCAGTTTTGCTTTTTACTTCTTGGTCGACATAAAAATGGTAAGGAACTGATTTATTTAACATTTGTTAACTGACGATACCTGGATACATACGGATAAATCCCTTTCGATTTCTAACAGGAAGTCGGAGGGGATTTTCTGCTTTATAATAACTACGGATGCCATTCCATGAAAAACTTAATACACAACTCATACACTAGTAAATCTGTAGAAGTAATAATTGCCTGTGACTGTTGTGAATGGTACACTGACGAATCCTTTTTGTTCAAATGACATCATTTTCATAATTCAAATATATTGTTCATTTATTGAACATAAAAAATTTACACGAAGCATGATAAAAACAATCATATCTTTAACAAATGAGTCTTTTCAATTCTGTTGTTTTGTGGTATAATATATATGGTATCAAATACCAATGAAATTCACTGGGAGATACAAAATGTTGCTTGTTACGTTTGACGGAATTCGAGAAATTGTAAGAGAACGCAAGTATGAAATCAAGGTATTTACGGAAGTTGTATGTTGCTCTCATTCAGATGACAATAAGTTATTTGGATGGCTTATGCTTCACAAAGATACTGCCCATTTACTTTATTTCTTCTATCGCTTGGCTGAACATTATTTATGTGAACCATCTCAATTTTCTGAAAATTCTGGTGGATATCGTAGAATAATTGTCGATGAATATACTCACAGCATGGATTTAAGTGATAACACGGTAATTTTCAAATTGAGTTCGGTGACGTATGAATGTCTGCGAAGAAATATAACAATTGCATTAGATATTATAAATTCCAAGTACGGTTATTTTACAGACGAGTACTTTCAATGGGGAAATTCCTCTTGATGAATATTAAACGCTGTTCGAAGCATTAGTTTGTGAGAACAGTCACATGAGGAGTTACGGAAAAATTTTGTCGATATGATAAAATCTAAATTAAAGAAAGAGGGCAGACGTATGGCTAATATTATCGCTGTTATTTGGGACTGTGACAAAACCCTTATTAATGGTTATATGCAGGATCCTATCTTCAAAGAGTATGGGATAAATCCTGGCAAATTCTGGGAGGAAGTAAACGCTATTCCAAAAGAATACCAAAAGAAGGGAATTCGTGTAAACAATGATACCTATTACTTGAATCATTTTATCAAGTGTGCTCATGACGGAACGTTTCTGGGATTAAACAATCAAAAACTCAACAAATACGGTAAGCAGCAAGATTTCTATAATGGTATTCCTGGTATTTTGAAGGAAACCAAAAATATGTTCAAAGAAGACAAGAGTTACACTGAGTATGGTATTCAGGTGGAACATTATATTGTAAGCACAGGGTTTGCTGAAGTTATTCGGGGTTCTGATCTGATACCGTATGTAGATGGCGTTTGGGGATGTGAACTTCTGGATGCTCCTGACAAAGATGGAAATCCAGTTATAAGCGAGATTCTGTACACGATTGACAACACCACCAAAACACGTGCGATTTTTGAAATCAACAAAGGCATCAATAAGAATCCCGACATTGATGTCAATTCGAAAATTCCGAATGAACATCGCCGCGTACCATTTGAAAATATGATTTATATTGCTGATGGACCAAGTGACATTCCTGCGTTTTCTGTTGTTAAAAAGAATGGTGGTGCAACCTTTGCTATATATCCAAGAGGAAATCTGAAAGCGATGCAACAGGTTGAACAGATGCGCGAGGATGGACGCGTTGATATGTATGCGGAATCTGATTATTCAGAAAACACAACAGCATATATGTGGATAACCAATCGAATCCAAAAGATAGCTGATCGCATCCGAGAGGAAGAAAAAAGGAAAATTACAAGCTCGGCATCTAGAGTACCGAAACATTTGGTGTAATTTTCCAAATATTAAAAAATGGACCATATTATGAGGCGTTCTCAATAATCAATCAAATTTTTCATTTCTACTGCCTTAAAATACAAATATAAACAATACGGATGCCAGCCTGTGAATGGGTTGACATCCGTTTTTTGATATAATGGTTTTACCTTAATTTATTCGTGGATATATCCTCCGTTGTAGATTGTGGACCGTGCGCGTATCAAATCCACGCATCGGTCTGTACCTGCACCAAACCGTGTAAGATACATGGTGTCTCCTTTTACGGAAACAACATCAAAAGCAGTTTCCGTAATTGTTTCCGCTGTGCGATCCGGACAGCCGGGTGCCCATTTTTGGAGCAGAGCACAGTTTGTCGTGATTTGCGGAAGATCTTCATCATAACGTATGTTGTCATAATGAACATGTCCTGATATAAGTGCCAGAACCCGTTTGCATTTACGTACATGATAGGTTAGCCGTGGACCACCGAGCAGATCGTCATACGGTTTGATACGGTCCCGATGCGTTCCTGTTCCAAAAATTCCGGCATTGGAAAGAGGTGAATGGCTAAATACAAAAATCCCGCGTTCTGTATTCAGAGCTTCGTTTTCAAACCATTCAGCCTGTTCATCGGAGATTTCCAATCGCCATCCATACGGATATTGTCCATTTGCATCTGTAAGATATGGCTTGTCTGTACAGTCAAGGAATACCATGCGATAATCGCCGTCCTCGGTATCGATATCTATGTAATAATAATTGCGGTCTGTGGGATTGTACTTTCCGCAGAGTTGGTGCATTTCGTCCGGCAATATGGCATTTCGTGTATCCCAGTGCTGGGCAATCATATTACCCAGACCGTCATCGTGATTACCGATACAACAGTGCACCGGAATTCCGAGGTTGTACATTGCTGCCATGATCCGACGGTGAGATGCGCGCATACCTTCGGGATCGGGATTGTAATCGTTGCCGATATCTCCTCCGCTGACCAGAAAACGGATTCTGGGACAGCGATCCAGAATGTAGTGCATAGATTCAATGACAGGCACGACTGATTTTACCAGTTCGTTGTGCTGATCGGTAATGAAAATAAAGTTCAGTGGTGCGCCAAGTTGATTGATTTTATCTATTTTTTCATCATAATGGTCGGTAAGATACCGAAGTTCTTCGTTTGTCATAGGGATGTTCCTCCTGATTTTTTATGCATACGTTTTCTGAATTCTGTCGGTGTCATTCCAGTATATTCCCGGAAGCGCTTATTAAAATAGGGAATTGTTTCAAAACCGGTACTGACAGCGATTTCTGAAACAGGCATTGTTGTATCTGCTAAGAGTTGTTTTGCATGTTCAATTCGCTTTCGGCAGATATACTCTTTCAAACTGCATCCATGCTGACTTTTGAAATATCGACCGAGATACTTTTCATTATAGTGAAATGTTTTTGACAGATTTTCAAGACTGAGATTGCTGTTATAGTTTTCATGGATAAAGTTCTGTAAATCAATCATCAGTGTCTTTTGTGTACGGTGTTCTTTTGGCGGAACAGCCATATAAAGAAGATGGAAATAACTGTCAATCAACTGTGCATACTGTCTGCAGGTTTCCTCTGAGGTATCATATTCCATTGTATTCAACAGTGCTTCTTCTTCATTTTCCCATGCATTCTCTTTCAGACACTGTGTGATTCGTGTGCGGCTGCTCTCGCGCAGAATGTTACCAATGAAAATTACCCCGATCACATGGCTGTCAATGACTATCGGATGCATGTATTCCCAGACACCGTTGACACACATACCGAAAAACGGCTTCATGGTTTTTTGTGCCTTTTGAATTGCTTTATTACGGCAGTCAAGACAATGATTTTCATTGTCATAATTACTTTTCATTTTCCAGCAGTATGGAGCCTTGTGTATGGTATATTCAAATGGAAGAATCAATAATTCATGTCGCGGCATACCAAGAAAGATGATACCGATCTGCAGCTTGGTATTATGCTTGAGCACTTGTAAGAAATCACATAATGAACTATACATAATAAAACCTCGCATGACTGTGTTTGTTATCCATAGTATACCACAAAACATAACCAAACGCTATATATTGCACCAAAATGTATCAAAAAGAGAAATTTCGGCGTTATTTGTTATAGATATGTCCGTTGTTCCATGTTATACTATAAATAATCGAGGAAGGAGGATGGTTTTGTGCATTATCGTGAATTGGAAAAGGACTATGATTTGATTGTGGTTGGCGGAGGACTGACAGGTGTGGCAGCAGCTGTAGCTGCATCCAGACAGGGATTATCGGTTCTTCTTTTGGAGCAGGATGGATCTCTCGGTGGTGCGATGTCAAATAGTTTTGTCTTTCCGTTTATGCGTTATACTTATTGGGAAGACGAAAAATGGAAATATTTAAGTGCCGGTATTTTCAAAGAAATGGTGGAACGCCATCGCTCTATCGGCGGCTGCAGTAAATATGGTTGGCAGCCGGAACTTATCAAGATGATGCTGGATGATATGATTGTCGAAGCCGGAGTTGATATCCTGTTCCATACCCGTGTTGTCAATGTGGTTATGGACGGAAGAGAATTGAAATCCGTGTTGGCGGCGAGTAAAAGCGGTACGCTGGAAATCCGTGCAAAATTCTTTATTGATGCCAGCGGTGACGGAGAATTGATGGCACTGTCCGGCTGTGCGTATCAACTTGGACGGGAAGAAGATAATCTCTGTCAACCGATGACAACCTGTTTCCGTCTCAGTAACGTCAATATGGAAAAGTATTATGAGGAAATTCCGGGATTGCAGAAGCTGTATAACGAAAAGCAGAAAACAGGTGAAATTTCCAATCCGAGAGAAAATATGCTCATTATGGGAGAGGTGTCCCGGGGCGTTCTGCATTTCAACACGACACGTATTGTCAAGCACAATCCGGTTGATCCGACGGAACTCAGCCGCGCGGAGATAGAAGCGCGCAAGCAGGTACTGGAGATGTTCAATTTCCTGCGGCAGAATTCGGAAGCATTCCGTGAAAGTGCGATTGTTTCGATTGCGCAGAACATCGGTGTACGTGAGAGCCGCAAATTGCTTGGTGTTCATGTGCTGACTGCAGATGATCTGAAGTCGCTTACGATCTTTGACGACTCTATAGCACTTGGCAATTACGATATTGATATTCACAACCCAGAAGGAACGGGAACCTATATTTACAGTTTCCCAAAAGAAACTTATTACTCCATTCCGTACCAGTCACTTCTGCCACGGGAAACAGACAATCTTTTGGTGGCGGGACGATGCTTGTCCGCAACCCATGAAGCACATTCAGCTGTCCGTATCATGCCGATCTGTACCTGCATGGGAGAAGCGGCAGGCGTTGCGGCAGCACAAGCGGTTCATACCGCAACCAATGCACATACATTGGACATTCATGCAGTACAGCAGACACTTGAGACAAACGGTGCAAAGATCCGCTGAGACCTGAATTGACGTCGCAAATAATCATACTGAATTTGGATCACTGACATATAAAAAATTATGAAAAGGAGCAATCATATGAAGCAACTGTCTATTTTGATTTTGGCATCCCTTCTTTTAGCTGGCTGTTCGGATACAACAGGTGTTCAGACAGAGAAGGAAACAGACACGGTTACCCAACCCCCTGTAGTTACAGAGGAAACAGACCCTCTTGCGGAACTTTTCAAAATCCAACCGGAATCCAACGATGGAAAGGTAATCACCGTTTTAACCCATGATTACCATGCTTATGAAATGTTGGCACCGGAATACAATGCAGAGCTGATCAATGACGCGGTTTACGATCGCAACATGGCAGTTGAGGAACTGCTCGGCATAAAATTTGAGGTTCTGACCCGTCCGGGCTATTACGATGACCGAGCAGAATTCTGGAACGTTGTATCTTCCAGCATTATGGCGGGGGATGGCGCACATGATATTGTCTGCGCAATGGTTTCCTGCATGCAGCCGTATGCGACACCTGAGTATTACCTGGATATTCTGACGCTGGACGACGTGAATCTTGACAATCCTTGGTGGGTCAGCAGTATGAAGGATGACCTCAGTCTGCAGGGAAAGCTGATTTGTGTCATCGGTGATATGAATCTTTCGCTTTACAATCAATTCCCCGTTGTCTTTGCGAATACAACGCTGCTTGGCAGTCATGACATAGATGCGGCTTCTTTATATAACTCTGTCAATGACGGCACTTGGACATTTGAAAAGGTATTCACGCTCTCCCGCGGCACCGAACAAGATCTCAATGGCGACGGCAAGATCGAACCGGAAACGGACAGAATCGGCCTCGGTATCGTAAAAACACCGTTCTGGGCTCTTCAGGCGGCATTTGATCTGCATAATATTACATTGGACGATGATGGAAATCCGTATGTGGTCGGACTGACGGAACGTTATGCCAATGCGGCAGAATATCTTGCATCGAACATTCACGGAAATCAGTCTGTGACGCTTGAAGGTGATGTATACAGTATCACAGAAACCTTTGCGGAAAGCAGAAGTGTTTTTCATATCAGCCGACTGAATGACGTTGAGCAGATGCGCAATATGGAGGACAACTTTGCGATTCTCCCGTTCCCGAAACTGGACGAGGAACAGGATACCTACAGAACGCTCATCGCAACGGCGACAAATATGAATTATATTCCGGTGACCGTAGATGATCCTGCGCTGATCGGACGTGTTCTAGAATCGCTTATGTATTATAGCTGCCGCGAAGTCGTACCGGCATATTATGAAACGGCATTGAAAGAACGTTACAGCCGTGATGAAGATACGCAGAAAATGCTGGATATCATTCGTTTGGGTGCTGCTCTGCCTTTTGAGTATGCGTATTCTACTGCATTGAATTGGCCGCATAATGTGATGGCACTTGCGGTTATGGATAATACCGCGGGAAAATTATCATCTTCCATCAAATCACAGTCAAAATCATGGGAAAAGGCGCTTGAAAAGCTGCTAGAGAGCTACAACGCAGATTCTTAAAGAGAACAGGAGAATCACTATGATTATCAAAATCGCAGCGGTGAACGCATCGGCGCAAGACAAGGAACAAGCCGACGTTGTTTGTAGCGGAGAGCATGATGAACAGATCATCAACGAACAGATCGAACGACTGACAACAGGTGGAACCATTCAGTTTTTTGACGGGGATTATTATCTCGATTCCTTTGCCAGTGAGGGAAATACGGCAATCTTCTTTGGCTATAATGACGGTCGGGCCCGCGTGATCAATATTGTCGGCTGTACCGAAAACAAGGCTTACAATACCCACTACGGTACCTGTTTTCATGTAACCAAAAAAGCGATTGATTCCTGCAGTCATGAGGATACTTATCGGGTGTTTGCGGGTACGGGAAAACGGCCGGATGCTCCGGGAGATTTTTTCACAATGACGTATGTGAATAATGTCAATTTTGAGAATTTCTATCTGTATTTATATAATGCGTCAAAGCCTGTGATCGGGATTGATTGCAGCCGTTTCGGAGCGTCGGAAATCCATCAGGTGGGCGTTTTCACAGAACGTTTTTTTGAGGATCGCTTTCTGCATGAAAAACCAGCGACGCCCTGCGCGGGATGTATCGGTATTCGCACCTGCAACAGCTCCAGCGATGAAATGGCACGCATGGGCATCGATACGACGGATATCGGCGGTTTGTTTATCGGCTATGATTTCATCGGTGCAGATCATATGATTTTACGAAATTGTTTTGCGGCTCGATGCTGTTACGGCTTTTCGTTTGATGTGAGTCACAAAACCATTACACTACTCAACTGTGCTGATGAGGGGAATACCCATCTTCCACTTTTTAAGGGGCACGGACAGATAACGATGATTGATTTCAACATCGAGCGGTTTAATGCGGCTTATATCCCGGATGATCCGATGGGAGAGTCAACGCCATATGCGCAGGAGACAGACCCCGGATCATGGCATGGCTTCATTTCGTATACATTGCAGGGAAATGCTTTTGGCGTGACGCATTTCTGGGAAAATGGTCACGGAAGAAATTTCACGACAGTAAACCTATATCATGATCGCAATTCGCGCCCCCAATATCCGGAGTATCTTGAAAATTATTTTGACACCAAAATAAACAAACTGATCACATGGACCGGTACGCATTGGGTTGATGCGATGGGGAATATTGTTTAATGGAACATAAAGAACAGGAGGATTGCTATGAAAGTCTATAAAGTAACAGACCAAGAATTTGCCCGGTATGGACAGGTGATGACCGGGTATGATCTTAAAGCGTTTTATGAGTCATTATCTGGCCTTGAAATACCGGATGAAGGAATCGTGTATGAACCTTCCGTAGAAGCACTGGAAAAACACGATGTTTATTCTGAGATGCGTGACAGAGGCTTTGGCGGTATGCCGATCCAGATCGGCTATGTCGGCGGAAACAATAAAACACTGAACTGTCTGGAATATCACAAATCCAGTGAGTTCAATATTGCACTTGATGATGTCGTGCTTGTGCTTGGTACGCAGCCGGAGATCAGGGATGGAAAATTTGATACCGCTCTTTGTCAGGCGTTTTTGGTACCTGCTGGCTGTGGAGTAGAGCTGTTTGCTACAACCCTCCATTATGCGCCGATGAATGTAGGTGATGCAGGTTACCGTGTGGCATGTGTGCTTCCTCGGGGAACGAATTATCAGAAGCCCTCTATGACAGCGGTCAATGATGAAGCAAAAATGTGTGCCGGATCCAATAAATGGCTTATGGCACATAAGGATTCTGGCGAGGCAAGCGAAGGTAAATATATCGGTCTCATTGGTGATAATATCACTTTTGATATGTTAGAAATCTAAAGAAAGAGAGAACAAACATGGAAAAGAAAGTTTATATCGGAAATGACACGGCAGGTTATTATCTGAAGTCGAAGTGCATTGAGTATCTGGAAGGCAAAGGCATTCCGTATGTTGATTGCGGTTCCGAGGATGATCCTGACATCGAAGCAACGCGTTATCCGTTCTTTGCGGCAAAGGTAGCAAAAGCAGTTGCAAGCGGTGAAGCAAGATGCGGACTTCTGATTTGCGGTACAGGTATCGGCATCAGCATGGCAGCGAACAAATTTAAGGGTGTCCGCGCGGCTCTTGTCAACAGCACTTATCTTGCGAGAATGACCCGCCGGCACAACGATGCCAATATTCTCTGTCTTGGCGGCAGAACCATCGGCGAATGGGAAGCAATCGATATTTTGGAAACATTCCTGAATACCGAATATGACGGTATGTTCCATGACGGGTCACTGAATTTGATCAGAGAAGCGGAAGAATACATGATGAACGACAATGTCTGGCAGGAAGAACCGAGAAAGATCTCTACCGGTCCGCTTGCCGATGCGGAAATTTTTGACCGTTCCAAAGGCTGATTTACTTATCAATAGAAAAGCATGACCGATTTCTGTGATCGATCATGCTTTTTTCATGCTGTAATGTTGTTCCGATTCCTGCACATTAAAATAAGTCATTTACACCATTTTTACACCATTTTTGTATGGAGTTATATGGGGATGTATGGTGTTATTCTTTCTCGTTCTAATAAAAGAAACGCGAGATATCAAGCTATATTGAATTATACGGAGATGTATCAGCATCGAGAATATGGAATCTGGCTCTCAGTTCCTAATTTCATATGTATGTATCTCTTTAAAAAATCCTTTATTTGCAGGGGTTTTTGCGTAGTGGGTAGTGGTTCTACACCATTTTGACACCATTTTTGCATAGATTTTTATGGTGTTTCGTGCGAAAACCCCGTTTCGCTGAAAATATTTGACCGTTTTTTTCAACAAATTCTGTGGATTCATGAACAATTCATCCCGATGCGTTTTTTTGTTGACACCATTTTACACCAATTTTGATTGATTCTGAATGGTGTTCTGTCCGCATACTCCATTTTGCTGAAACAATTTGATTGCATGATCCATAGAATCGGTTGTGACATGAACATAACGATCCATTGTAGTCTTGATACTGGCATGACCCAGTAATTTTTGAAGCACCTTTGGCTGCATACCTGCCTCGATGGCTTGTGTGGCGTAAGTATGGCGTAAAGCGTGCATACAAAAACGATTGATCTCTGCTTTTTCGCAGAGCTTGTAGAGGTGGGTATCATAAGAGCTGTTCTTGGAAGGTTCCCCTTTCCTATATTATATGATACTGATCATATACGATCCGTGTCCGCGGAAAATATTGTTCATAAGACAGTGATACTCAAAAGAGCCAAGAAAGTCAACAGATTGAAACAAATCCAATGTCTTTCTTGGCTCTTTGTGTATAAATTCGCCCTCCCTTCTCACTCATGATTATGGTATTAATAGTCAGCCTCTTGTTTTTACTTTGTTTATGAAGTTTGGACAAAATCAGCGAAACACCAGTGTTTTCAAGATTATCTGACCTTGCTCCTATTATAACATAATCGTCGATACGGCGGACAATACCGGTTGCTTTCATATATACAAAATCTCCTTATTTTTCAGATTTGTGGTGTTAGTATCTGCAAAGTATGGAGAATTATACTGAACTTTGATAAGTTCTAATTTCGGCGGAAATATGGCTTTGATATTACAGATAATTCATGGGAATGGTAACCCTCTCACATCGGGAGACATTCTTTATGCTTCCAACTTTGCAAATATCTCTGCCGCAGAGCGAACTGCTTCCTCCGCTGACATGGAGCGGAAACGGGTACGTCCGGGTTCAAACGGTTCAATCATATAAAGCGCATCGTTTGCAGTTGCTTTGAAGCGGCGAAGTATATCTGCAGTATCAATGACACCGGATTCCATTGGCAGGCGGCGCTGCATATCTCTTTGTTCATGATATGGCACACCTTCGACGGCATCGTTGAGATGAACTGCAACCAGACGCTCGGTATGACATGCCATATAGAGCAGATCATCCATACAACCGCCGGATGAACAATACCAGTGGAATGTGTCAAAGGCAATGCCTGCAATTTTGTCAGCGGCGTCAGCAATTGCAAGAACACCGGAGAGGGAATGGACAAACTCATATTTCTGCCATGTGCGCAGTTCGTGAGGACCGAGAAATTCCAGCCCGTAACGGATACCGCTGTCTCGCAGAACGGTGCTGACCGCTTTGACTCTGCCAACGTGCCACGCAAAGTTTTCGTCAAACGCGCGCGGACTGGTCGGCCATACATGATTGTAAGCATGTGTCACGCCGATCTTTCCTGCTATATCAGCGCGGCGTTTCAGAATCTCAAGAGCGTGTTCAAATGCATCATCGGTCAGATCCCAATGATAAAAATCGGCTGGCAGCGGAAGAAGTCCCCAGCCAAGTCCCAAGCTGTGCAGCCAATCGGTTGCTTCTTTTGCTTTTTGCGGGTCATCAAGCAGCGTGTGCGGAATGCTGATGGCCTGCATCCCGTGTTCCGCGGCAATCGGTGCCAAATCGCGGTACGAATACCCGATGTTCAGCATGGATGTATCCAAGGTACGAATCATATACAGTTCTCCTCGTCTTTTCAATCATTATCAGATAAGATGTCATGGTTACTCGTTTGGTATTACAGATGTATCGCCTTATTTCTCCAGCCCGAAATGCTTTGCCAGCGCCGCCAGCATTTCTTCTCTGGTGTCCGAATCAAAATCGGAGCGGGTATAGGAGAAAAATCCCGTATGATTCCAGTCAATCTCGACCGGAGGATGATACAGCGCCCAGGAATTGAAGTTGCGCAGCGTCGCCTCGGGATCGGGACACTTCTTTATTTGCTCCATCATAAATTTCTTGTCGGGATCATCCCGATCGAAAAAGCGGGTGGCACAGATATCCGGCGGATCGCACAGCAGAATCGCAACCCGATGGTAATCCGAAATTTCGCGCAGGACATCCGGCGGAATGTTGGTATCCACAATGACCCGCCTGCCCGACGCTGCCAGCTTGATCAGCTCCAAAATTTCAATCTCGACACATTCCCGTGCCACCTGCTCCGTCCAGCTCCAATGCTCCTCGGGCGTCATATTCAGCCATTCCTGCCAGCCGCGCATCGTATCAAAATAGCAAAGACCCGGCTGCTTCCATCGGGAAAGCTTGGTGCGCGGAAAGACATCATGGTAATTTTCGCCGCAATGAATCATATCATAGCGCTCGGCAAGCATGCGGACCATCGTCGATTTGCCTGCATAGCTGTGACCGTTGATAAAATAGACATTTTGCAGATAGTGCTTGATGAGATTATCACTGAATTGCAGCTTCATCGGCAATCACTCCTCGGTCAGTTCATATCGGACATAGGCAAAGGCGCTGCTGTCGGGCATCCAGGAATTGACGTTGAACGATCCCTGACCGCCGAAGAATTTCACAACCGTCCGATCGTTGGTGCCGTCGGGATTCATACAGCGAATCTCGACATTTTTGTTGGCGGGATGATCATCCGCGCGGACCTCTGCGGGGTCATAGGAAATATAGGCGACCGTTCTTCCGTCGGGAGAGATGTGCGGGAACCAGTTGTTCCGACCGTTGTCTGTGATGCGGACGGGATTGCCCCCGTCTATATTCATTCTAAAACATTCCATCAATCCCGTTCGGACAGAATTGAACCAGATATAACGTCCGTCCGGTGCATATTCAGGACCGTCATCCAGTCCCGGGACATCGGTCAGACGGGTTTCCTCCCCGCCGTCTGCAGGAATGGTGTAGACATCATATTCTCCGTCGCGGCAGGCACAGTACGCAAGCGTTGTTCCGTCGGGACTCCAGCCGTGAAGATAACTCGGACCGATGGGCGTGACCAGACGCGGCGGTGTTTGCGGCTCCAGTCCTACAATATAAATGCGGGACTGCCAATCGCTTTCCGGAGAATGGGAGATAGCGAGCATGGTACCGTCGGGGGAAAGAACATGGTCGTTGTTGCAGTGGTTACATTCGCCGGTCGGGATTTCCTCAATCTCTCCGCTGTCCATGAAAAGGCGGAAAATTCTGCCTCCTTCATTGTATAAAAGCTCTCGCTCTCCACGGAAAAACGGTGCTTCAATCAGACAGTCAAATCGCTTGATTTCGGTTATATTGCCTGTTTGGGTATCCAGCAGGCAGAGAATGCTGCTTGTTTTCATAGTGGCGCTCCTTTCTGTTGCGGAAATGCTGTTTGAACTTGCGTGATTCTATTCTTGCTTTTATTATACCAAATCTGCGTTGGAAAATCTATAGTTTTTCACTGTTTTTGAGAAAATTATCAAAATTTCACAGAACGGAATCCGCTGTTGCTGATGATTGGATGACGGTATCCAAATATGGAATTGACACCGTTTTGATTCTATGATATAATGATAAAAATACTTACAGATATGGCGGTATACCGATCTGCGGGAAAGGAACTGATGCATATGTTGAAGGTTACAACCGACTTTTGCGGCGGAAATGCCGTGATTCATTCCGTGACGGAAGATACCGTCGTTTTTGAACCTGATCTGCGTGACACGGAAGGTCCATGGTTTTATTGGGCATTCTGTATTCGCGGCGCACAGGGAAAGACCGTCCGTTTTACTCAGCCTAATTCGCGTTGGGTCGGATATTTTGGTGCTGCAGTCAGCCATGATCTCTATCATTGGGCGTGGAGCAATACCGCAGAAAATAACTATGCCGATTTCACTTATCACTTCGGCGAAGATGAGGACTGTGTCTACTTTGCGCACAATCTGCTGTATCATCCTTCCCGTTTTCATCGGCTTTGCGAGCGGCTCAGTGTTTCTGTAAATATCCCCGTCATGGACCGTATGGGTACGCCGATTCCTGCTGCCGTCCTCGGAGATGGTGCCAACAATATCCTTCTGACCGCGCGTCATCATTGCTGTGAGGCAACGGGAGACTATATTATAGAAGGTATTTTGGAGGAATTTGCGGTGAATCCGATTCCGGGATGCCGTATCACCGCGGTTCCGTTTGTCGATGCCGACGGTGTCGTGCACGGCGATCAGGGGAAAAACCGCCGTCCGCATGACCACAACCGCGACTATGCAGATGATCTTTATCCGGGTGTTCGCTATGTAAAAGAACTTGTCGGAAAAGGTGACGTTGTATGTGCGTTTGATCTGCACTCCCCGTGGCACTTCGGCGGAAGCAATGACAAGCTGTTCATCGTCCACAACAGCAATGCGCATCTGACCGACGAATTTATCCGCTTCGGGCAGATTCTGGAAGAAGAGATGGCCAAAGATCCCATTGCCATGCGGTATGAAACGAAAAACGATATGCCCATCGGTGTGTCATGGAATCAGGGCGGTTCGATCAACAAGTCGTGCGGTGCATGGTGCGGCAGTCAGGCGGGGGTCAAAATCGCATTTTCCTTTGAAACGACCTACTTCGGTGAGGATGGCAACATTGTCTCGCAGGAGAGACTGGTACATTCCGGACGCTGCTTCTGCCGTGCCATCGCTCGCTACATAAAAGAGAAAGGACTGGAATAACGCAATGGAATTGTATCAGGAACTTCTGTCACAGGAAGAATATTATGCCGCGGAGCTTGTCATCCATACCGACCGTACGCCGCTGTATCGGTATGCATGCGCCGCAGCATCCTATCTTGAACATGCGGCACTGACTCCGTATGACGGCGGGATGCTGTACCCGTGCGGTCTGTGTATCAATAAAAATGCGGAAAACGCACATATTGCCGTAAAGCCGGAATATTCCTACACGTATTCCGCAAATCTGGCATATCTTGTGCAGAAGGTTCCCGCGGCGGCGGAATTGCTTGCGGCAGAGTTTTCTCAAATTGTTCCCGTTCGTCCTCCGCATACCGTGGGCGGCGCGGGATATACCCATTCTTTTATCAATTTCCGTCGGATTCTTGCAGACGGTCTGAACGGATACCGTGCCCGTGTGGAAGCGTTGCAGGCGGGCGATTTCCGTGATGCCATGCTGCGGCTCCTTGACGGCATTGAAGTCTACCGTCAGCGCTGTATTGCACATCTGGAGACGGTCGGAGCGCCGCAGGCATTGATCGATGCGCTGAAGTATGTGCCCAATCATACGCCGCGCAATATCTATGAAGCTTTGGTTGCGTGGAACTTTGTTTATTACGTTGACGGCTGTGACGATATCGGCGGTCTTGATCGCGGTTTGTATCCGTATTGGAGCGGTGAGGACATCCGTGATTACCTGCGTGAAATGTACCGCCATGTCGACATCAACGATGCATGGTCTCTGCCGCTCGGTCCGCATTACAACGAACTGACGGTACAATGCATCGATGCTGCTCATAATATCCGCCGTCCGAATATTCAACTGCTGGTCACAAAGGATATGCCGGAGGAGGTCTGGCAGGCCGCCTACGCATCGATCGGAACAAGCTGCGGTCAACCGGCGCTGTACAACTGGGATGCATACAAGCGGGAAATCAACAATCGTCTTCCGCAGGTAACCGAAGAGGATTTACAGTTCCTCGCGTTCGGCGGCTGTACCGAAACGATGATCGAAGGTCTTTCCAATGTCGGCTCGGACGATGCGGGCATCAACACCGCACTGATCTTTGATGAATTCCTGCGTACAAATCTTGATAAATTTGATACGTTTGATGCGTTTATCGAGGCATACGCTTGTGAGGCAGAGCGCGTCGTTGCATCCGTCTGTGATAATCTGGAAGAACACCGCAAATCGCGCGCAAAGTTCCGTCCGCAGCCGATCAGAACGCTGTTCATCGATGACTGCATCGACCGCATGAAGGATTTCAACGCAGGCGGCGCAAGATACAACTGGAGTGTCATCAATGTTGCCGGTTTGATCAATGTCATTGACTCCATGCAGGTAGTCAAAACGCTCGTATACGAGGAAAAACGGTATACTGCGGCGCAGTTCCTTGAAAAGCTCGATGCACAGGATCCGCAGTTCCTTGCAGACTGCGCCCGTCAGCCAAAGCACGGCAATGACAATGCGTCGGTCAATGCGATTGCGTCCATCTTGTCCGAGCGGATTTTCTCGGAGTTTGAACGTCACACCTGCACCCCAGGCGGACGGTATTTCCCGGTTTCCAACCAGTTTACCACCTACGAATATGCGGGCATGGGTGTCCGTGCAACGCCCGACGGACGTGCAAACGGAGAACCGCTGTGTGACTCCTGCGGTGCCATTCACGGTCGTGATACCAACGGTCCGACTGCCCTTTTGTCCAGCGTTGCATCCCTGCGGCTCGATCTGGTACTCGGTACGCCAATCACCAACATCCGTATTTCCAAGCGAAATCTGCCAATTGCGCTCAAACCCCTGACCGAAGGCTTCTTCCGTATGAACGGCATGCAGCTGCAGGTCACATGTGCGTCCAAAGAAGAACTGCTGGATGCGCTCGAACACCCCGAACAGCATGAAAGTCTGGTCGTCCGCATCGGCGGCTTTTCGGAATATTTCAACCGTCTGTCGCCCACACTCAAGCAGTCGGTCATTGATCGGGCAGAGTATTAAAGAATTTCGACAGACAGAACAGGAGAATGACGATGGCACAGGAATTTTGGTATCGGAATGTATACCGCCGCAATCTTGTCGATATGCACATTGAGGACTGGGACGAACGGTTTTTATCAGAGTTTGATCCGGGGTGTTATGTAGAAAATCTGAAGCGTGCACACATTCAGGCACCAATGGTATATCTGCAGTCCCATGTCGGGCATTGCTACTGGCCGACAAAAACGGGACATATGCACGGTGCCCTTGTCGGTCGTGAAGACCTGATGCGTCAGCTGGTCGATCGCTGTCATGCGGAGGGGATGTATGTTGTCGGGTATTACAGCCTGATTTATAACACCATCGAGGAAGACCGCCACCCCGAATGGCGCATCGTATCACGGGACGGTACTTCTCAAAGACAGCGCGGCGGACGTTACGGTCATTGCTGTCCGAATAACCCCGAGTACCGTGCGTTTGTCACTTCACAGATTACCGAAATGGCGGAATATTTTGATCTGGACGGCTTTTTCTTTGACATGACCTTCTGGCCGGAGGTCTGCCATTGTGCGCATTGCCGTGCGCGTTATCTTGCGGAAACGGGACGGGATGAA
>JAFYTT010000112.1 GCA_017558715.1 Clostridia bacterium
GGCGCTGGAGTTCTACCGCGATACCGACTATAAAGACGCATTTGTGCAGATGACGCTGACAGACGAGGCGGATGTACCCGATGCGCTTTACCGTCTGCGTACGGTCTATCCGTATCTTCTGCGGCTGGAATATGACAACACAAGAACGCGTGCCGACCAGACCATGGAGCTGCTGCCCGATGCCGCGGACATGGATCCCGAAACGTTGTTTTCTGCGTTTTATCGGATGCAGAACGGCACGGAAATGGAAGAGGACATGGCGTCCTATCTGCGTCAGATGATTGCGTGTCTGTGGCGAGAGGAGGAAAACCGATGAAACCGATGATATTGACGATGTCCGCATTCGGACCGTTTGCGGGGGAAGTCACCGTTGATCTGCAGGCGTTGACAGACGGAGGACTGTATCTGATTTCGGGCGATACGGGTTCCGGCAAGACGACCGTTTTTGATGCGATTTCCTTTGCGCTGTACGGAACACCGAGCGGTGATCACCGCAGTGCATCGATGCTTCGCTGCCGCTATGCCGACGTCTCGCGCAAAACATACGTGAAACTGAAATTTTCCTATCACGGCAAGGAATACACCGTCACGCGCGTTCCTGCCTATGAACGGGAAGGATACAAAACACCGCAGGCAGCGGAAGCAGTATTGGAGACGCCCGATCAGCCTCCCGTGTCCCGTGTTCGCGATGTAAACGATGCCATCCTTGCGATTATGGGTGTCGACCGTGAACAGTTTTCACAGATTGCCATGATCGCGCAGGGTGATTTTCTCAAGCTTCTGCATGCATCGACCAAGGAACGCATTGACATCTTCCGTCGGCTGTTCGGAACAGAAACGTATTCCCGACTGCAGGAGCGTCTGCGGCAGGAAGCGGGAAGACTCGATGATGACCGCCAGAAAATGCAGGAGCGGATGGAACAGGTTCTGCGTTCTCTGCACCCTGATGATTTTGACGGCAGCGAAAACGCGGAGGTATCGGATGCTTTGCTGTCCGGTGTTTTGCCGCCGCACGAAATTCCCGATGTTCTGCATCGGCAGAAACTGGTTTGGGATGCGCAGATGGAACAGGTGATGCAGTCGATATCCATCAATGAAACAGCGTTGACCGCGGCGAATACACAGCTTGGTCGTGCACAGGAGCAGCTGCGAATACGTAATGCGCTCACAACCGCAGAACAGCGGCTTGCGGCGGCAGAAGCGGCACTCAAAGAAGAACAGAAAAAAGCTGCCGTATTAAGAGAAGAATGGAACGAGACTTCACTTGAAACACTCGGTGCAGAGATCACGGCGCTTGAACAGCGAATGTCGGACTACGAAACCCTGACAACGATGCAAACACGCAGAAAAGCGTTGTCCCTTTCACTGGAATCTGCCGAACAACGACGGGATGCGCTGGAAGCCCAACAAAAAACAATCGATGCACAGTTGGAGGACGGTCGGACACAGCTTGCGGCGTTGACAGGTGCCGAGGCACAAATGGCGGCGCTGGAAGCACAAACGAAGGACGCACGCAGGCTTTGCGAGGAGATCGACTCAGTGGCGTGCGATATAGCCGCATATCTTGCGCTGTGTGATCGACTGGAGCAGGTACAGACTGCGTATCGGACAGCAGCTGACCTTGCGGGAGATGCGGCGCTGACCTATGAGCGCTGTTCCCGTGCGTATCTCGATGCACAGGCGGGCATCCTTGCCGCGGCGCTTGTGGACGGTGAGCCGTGTCCTGTCTGCGGATCACGGGAACATCCGAACCCGGCATCGGCATCTGCGGCGGCACCGACCAAAGAAGAACTGCAGGCGTTGAAAGTCAAAACAGAAACGCTTGCACAGGATGCGAGGATCAAAAGTACGGCGGCAGGTGAGCAGATAGGCAGAGTCACCGAAAAGGAAGCTTCTCTGCGTGCACGGCTGAGAACCTTTGCGGAGCTGTCTGACAGGATAACAGAGCCTTTGTCACGTACATGGGTGGAAGGAGATCTGACAGAAGCGATGCAGACAAGAAAATCCGCGGCGGGACAAGCTCTGCAAAGCACGGAGCGTGCCTACGGTGCGGCGGTACAGGCATATCGCGGCAAACAGGCACTCGAGGAATCCATTCCGCTGCTCGAACAGAAGGTCAAGACTACAGCGGAGCAATACACCCTCGCATGCACCGATGCCGTATCTCACGCGGCGCAGATAGAAGCACTCGACGGACAGATTATATCCCTTGTGAATACCCTGCCGTATCCCGACGCGCATACCGCATCTGCATCCCTTGAGAATCTGCGGTTCCGTCATGGCAATATCAAAGAGATTCTGCGGCGTCAGCAAGAGCATTTGTCCGAGGCAGAACGCAAACGGACAGTGGCAGAAGCTGAGGTGTGTGGGCTGACGGAACAGGTATCTGGCGAGGAGGCATTGGACGCAGGTCTTCTGTGCGGATGTTGTGATGCCCTTCTTGCGGAGCGGGCAGGGCTCAACGACCGACGGGATCGACTGCAGAACCGGCGGGAACGCATCTGCGGTGCTTATGCCGCAATGTGTGAACTGACGGAAAAGCTGGCGGTGCTGGATGAACAGTACATCATGGTCAGACAGCTGTCCGATACTGCCAACGGCAATCTGCGCGGAAAAGAGCGGATTATGCTGGAAACGTATATCCAGATGTCGTATTTTGATCGGATTCTGCTTCGTGCCAATCGCAGATTCCTTGTCATGAGCGGCGGGCAGTATGAATTACAGCGCGCGGCGTCGGCGGAAAGCAATCGAACCCAGAGCGGTCTTGATCTGCAGGTCATCGACCATTACAACGGTTCTGTGCGCAATGTCAGAACACTTTCGGGTGGGGAATCGTTCCTTGCATCGCTTTCTCTGGCGCTGGGACTGTCCGATGAAATTCAGTCGGCGGCGGGCGGTATTCGGCTGGAATCCATGTTTATCGACGAAGGATTCGGAACATTGGACGAAGGGGCTTTGGAACAGGCTTTGAATGTTCTGTCGGGTCTGTCGCTTGGGGACTGCTCGGTCGGTATCATTTCCCATGTCGGTGCGCTGAAGTCCCGCATTGAGCGGAAGCTGATTTTGAAGAAAACTCCGGCGGGAAGTACGGTTTCGCTGGAGGTGTAAAAATGGAATCCCGTGTGACTTGCAGCAGTGCAGCACACGGGATTTTCTGTTTGAGGATATTTGAGTGATATGCTGACTTCGTCAGCGTGATATTTTCCCTTCGGGAAAGTGATATTTTTCCTGTCGGAAACGTGGTATTGCGAAGCGTTGCTTCGCAGCTTTTTTACTGCTTGGGAAGCTCGCCCTTATGCTTGGAGGGAACAACACCTCTTGCGGAGGTACGACCCTCGGGGATGATATCGCCTGCCTTGGTGAGTGCGATCTTTGCCAGCAGCGGACCGACCAGTTCCAGAATCATGACGGAGAACAGGACGATATTGCGGATCAGAACGCCGTCAGCACCGAGAGGCGCAACCTGCAGGGACATACCGAGCGCGACACCTGCCTGCGGAAGCAGCGTGATACCAAGGTACTTGCAGACTTTATCGGGACAATGGGTCCACTTTGCGCTGAGATAAGCGCCGCCCATCTTACCGACGGCACGGAAGACGAGGAAGAGAATACCGATCAGGACGATACCAATATCGGCGAAGATGCTGAGGTCAAGCTCTGCGCCCGACAGCATAAAGAAGATGACGAACAGCGGAGTCGTCCAGCCGTCGACACGTTCCATCAGTTCTTCGGAGTAGTCACAGACATTGCAGAAGATCGTACCGAGCATCATGCAGACGAGCAGAGAGGAGAAGCCGATGTGAACCGGACCGATCTCAAACTTGAGCATGGAGAGCGCAACGGTCAGCATGACGAATGCGATGGACATCGACAGACGCTTGGAGCGGGAATGGAAGAACTGCTCCGCCCAGTCCATGATGAAGCCCATGGCAGCACCGAGTGCGAGAGAAACGACGATTTCAATCAGAGGATTGACGATGATGGAAACGATATCAAGCGCACCGTTCTGAATGGCACGTGCGATGCCGAAGGAAACTGCGAACAGGATCAGACCGACAGCGTCGTCAAGTGCGACGATGGGCAGAAGCAGGTCGGTCAGCTCGCCCTTTGCCTTATACTGACGGACGACCATCAGCGTCGCGGCGGGAGCGGTTGCGGATGCGATGGCACCGAGGGTGATCGCCGCGGGAAGATCGATCTTATCGGGCATGATAAAGTGAAGCGCAATCAGCGCAGCATCAACGACGAGCGTTGCGGCGACTGCCTGGAAAATACCGATGACGGTTGCCTGCTTACCTGTCTTTTTCAGCTGGGACAGGCGGAATTCGTTACCGATGGAGAAGGCGATAAAGCCGAGGGCAACATCGGAGATGATGGACAGACTCTTGATGGATTCCTCGCTGATAAAACCGAGACCTTCGACACCGATCATGCCAAGGCAGAACGGACCGACGAGAATACCCGCAACAAGGTATGCCGTGACAGCGGGAAGCTGAACCAGCTTTGCAAGACGGGAGAGCATCAGCGCCGCGATCATACCGATGGAAATGGACAATAAGATGGACATGACAGAACACTTTCTTTCATTGATGTAGGGACGTGTGACTTGAAAAAACACCGTTTCAAAGCACAAATCAGATATATCATATCACAAAGTGACAAAAAATGCAATGGATAAAATGTACAAAGAAAACAGGCCGCGGCGTTGGCTGGTTGAGCCGATTTTGCGACCTGTTCATTTGAACTTGATATATTATAGATTGAGTTTGAAAAAACGGCTGAAATCAGGGGATTTTCTTGCCGCAGGCGTTGCAGTAGACGAAATCCGACGAAAGCTCCGCACCGCAGTAGGGGCAAAATTTGCTTTTTTTACCGTTTCTTTGCTGTGCATTGTCATCATCATCGGTTGATTTTGCGCCGAAGCGCTCGTTGAGAGGGTCTGTTTCCTCGCCTTCCTCTGTGATGTCATACACCGAATAGCGGTTCTCGCCTGTGGCGTTTTTGAAGTTGTACACCACGTCGAAGATTGCGATTGCGACAAAGACGATACCGAACATGGCAAACAGAGGACCGGCACCCATGGAAACCGCGGCGCACGTCCAGATCACGCCGAAAATTGCTACGGCAATCCCGACAATACCGGCTTTCATCGACGGACCGCGCCCGGGTTTGATGCTTTTCATGATGGAATCCTTTCTGTAAAAAGTAACTGAAACTTTTCGCTGAAAGCGAAAAATATCACTCGCACGAAGTGCGAATATCACTTTTCATCGGCAAAATTCGTTTGCTGATGAAAAATATCACATTTCGCTGCAGACGAAATATATCACTGCAATGCTGGGAACTGTTAAGTGGACAGCATTGCCTTTACTCGCCAACCAGCGACGAAACATCGACAAACGCATTGTCCGAGCCCTGTACAACAGGGAGCTTGCCGTCCCATGCTTCGATCTTCTGGTATTCGACGAGCGCATCGGTCAGTGAATCGGAGAGCTTCTTGTTTGCTTCCGCCTGCGCCTCTGCCTGAATGCGGACGATTTCTGCCTGTGCTTCCGCCGCGATACGGTCAGCCTCTGCCTTTGCTTCTGCGTTGGTGATGGCGACCTGCTTGTCGGCTTCTGCCTTTTCGAGTGCGGTTTTGTTTTCGATGACCTGGCGCTGATAAGCCTGTTCGGCAAGCTGACGCTCGGCAATCGCATTCTGATACGAATCCTCAAAGTCCATGTCGTTGATGTTGACGTTGAGGACAGTCACGACATCGGAACCGTACTTGGTGTTGACCGCCTTCTGCAGACTTTCAACTGCCGCCGTTTCGATGTAGGAGCGGTTGGTGACCTGAATGGTTTCAAGGGTGCGCGCTGCAGCCTTCAGAGCGGAGGATACGAGCGTGACGTTGACTAAGTCCTCGTCATAGTTTGCGACGTTCTTGACGACATAAGCTGCCATTTCGGGATTGAGCTTATAGGTAACGGTGATGTTGGACATGTAAAGTGCGGTCTGCTCGGACGATTCGCCCCAGACGGTGTCGGAGTAGAGCTGGTCGACCTGTTTGGTCATAACCTTGGTGATCGATTCGACGAAGGGAATGTGCAGATACATACCGGGAATCAGAACATCATCTGCAACCTGACCCATTGTGACCTTGACACCGACATAGCCGGAGGGGACAACGGTAAAGGTGGAGAGAACGGTGACAACCGCGATGACAATGATGATCGCGGCTAAAATGACGGTGCCTGTGTGCTTTTTCATGATGGTTCCTTTCTTGGGTTTGAGAAATTTGTGTTTGCGGACGCATATGCGTTCCTTTGATTGGATTACGTTATCATTATAACATCAAATGACTGCGAAATCAATACCTTTGACAAGAAATTCATTTTTTGTTTACAATTGGATGCGGCACGGCTCCTAATTTGTGCAAAATGAAATACATCGAAAAATCAGAATAAAATATTTCGTAAAAATTGCAAAAATACTTGCAAAAGCGAATTGTTTATGATAGAATATATGTACCATATTTGATCGTCATTCTTTTCACGAAAGGAAGAACACCATGAAACAAGCAATGAAAACACGAAACACCGCGGCTCTGCTCGCACTGCTGCTCCTCGGTGCATCCTGCATTGCCTCCTGCGGCAACGCACAAAGTGAGAACCAACCCGTTGTCACAGAAGTAGATTCCGCCACTGTGACGGAAGCGGTCGAGGAAGTGGATCCGTATGCGACCATTCTCGACGCGATTCCCGAAGGAACCGACTATGCGGGCAAGCAGATTCGTATGCGTATCAATACGTTTGACCAGACGCAGTACGATTCGGAGCTGTTCATGAAGGGACCGGACGAGGCAGATGGCGACGTGGTGCACGATGCGATTCTTGAACGTAACCAGCGTGTTGAGGAACGTCTGAACGTCGAATTTACTTATGAGATCGTCGATTTGACGTGGGATAATGTCTATCCCGATCTGAACAAGATCATCATGGCAGGCGATGACGTTTACGACCTGATCGTCGATCAGCAGTACGGTATGCTGAAGATTCTGACGGCGAACATGCTCTATAACATTTACAACTGCGATGTCAACGATTTCTCCCAGTCTTACTGGTGGGATGAATACATGACAGAAATCCAGATCAGCAACGATGCGCGCTACATCTTTGCCGGTGACTACTTCCTCGATATCGTTGAAGTGGCTTCCGCAATCTTCTTCAATAAGGCGATGTATCAGTCCCATTACGAGGATCCCAATGAACTGTATCAGCTTGCGTTTGACGGTAAGTGGACCATCGACGAGCTCGGTAAGTATGTAAAGGAATTTTCGAAGGATATCGACGGTAACGGTAAGCTCGAGGACGGTGACGTCTTTGCGATGAACCTTTCCCGCAACTATATGGACTGCCAGGTCTTCTCCTCCGGCGTAACCTTCATGACACGCGGCGCAGACGGCTATCCCGTGCTCAATCTGGAAGATCCGCTGATTACAACAGTCATGGAAAAGATCGTCACAAACTATATCGAACCTGAGAAAACCTTCAATTTCGGTACGGTTTCCGGTGTTACCGAAGCAGAATATTATCAGAACCAGCGTAAGGCGTTTGCCGACCAGAAGCTGCTGTTCCTCAACGACTACATTGCTGCCGTTAAGGATCTGCGCAATATGAAGGACGACTACGGTATTCTGCCGATTCCGAAGATGGATGAATCGGTCGATAAGTACCGTTCCGTTTCTCACGACACTGCACTTGTCGGCGGTATTCCGACAACCTGTCCGGAACCGGAAAAGATTTGTACTGTTCTGGAAGCACTCTGCTCGATGAGCCATAACACCACGATGATTACCTATTTTGAATCCGCGATGAAGGTCAAGTATGCAAGAGACGAATCGTCCTCCAAGATGATCGATTTGCTGCACGACTCTATCACGATGAGCTTCCCCTACGCGTATGCTTCCCAGATCAACAACTACCACGAAAACTTCCGTACGCTGTTTGATTCCGGAAAGGCAAATTATTCGACTACATACGCAAAGAAGAAGAAGGCAACGGACAAGGCATTTGAAAAGATGATTACTGCATACAACGAAATGCAGAACGGCGGTTAATGCCTCAGATTTTGTCTGACTGAACGAACAAATCAATAAAGTGATGCCCTCCGCTGCTGAAAAAGTACGGAGGGCATGTGTTATTTATGACGCTTCGGAGCTGTTTTTCTTTGCTGTTCTGTAAATATGGAAATAGACGGGAATTGCGCAAAGCGGGAACAGCGCGCCGACGAGCATACCGAGCTTCATGCCGAGCTGCTCAGGTGCAAGTGCCATATCAGCCGCCATGGCAGAGAGCGTCGGAGATGCGATTGCCGCGTCCGTAATGACACCGATCAGCTGCGGACCGATGGATGCACCGAGGTCACCGCCGGCAGCCATCATCGCGTAGATAAATACACCCGTGTCGGGAATGCGGTCGGATGCGACGATCAGCGAACCGGGCCAGAGCATCGAAACGCAGAAGCCTGTGAAAGCGCACGCGATCAGACCGATGACGGGAATACCGACGAGTGCCGCCGTCAGATAACAGACAAGCGCACCGATGCCGCCGAGCAAAAGCACGCGTCCGATCTGTGTGCCGTATTTCGCATAGAGCGTACGTCCCATACCGAGCGCGACCGAGAACATGGCTGTGCCGAAGATGTCACCCCAGACCTTGGGAATGCCGAGTGCCTGCTCGAGATACCCCGATGCCCACTGTGCCATTGTACATTCTGCGGCACCGCCAAAGAAGATTGCCGCAATGCACAGCCAGAGTGCCTTGTTTTTGAAGTATTTCAGCACGCCCGAGATCTTTTCCTGCGTTTCCATCGGGGGAATTTTGACCGTAGAAAAGAGAATACAGGAGGAAAACGGGATCAGCGCAAAAATCAGCGCAAGATACTGCCAGTTTTCTCCGCCGAAGACGAGCAGAAACAGCGTTGCGAACAGAATGACACCGACAACGCCCCACGCGTAGATCGAGTGCAGACGGCTCATTTCGCGGTCGGGATCCTTTGCGGGAATTGCGGCGATGACGGGACTGATCAGAACCTCCGCAAGACCGCCGGCGCAGGAGAAAATGATCGTACCGATCACAAGTCCGAGATAGACCGTGTCCGGGAACATAAACGGAAAGAGGGCGTAGATCAGCAGACCGATGACGGTCAGACACGGTGTCAGTTTGACGGCAAGCGGAATATTGAATTTATGGGAAAAGAACGAGAAGATCAGGTCGATGGACAGCTGGGTCACGAAATTAATCAGAACCAGCGTACCGAGCAGAGAATAGGAGATGCCATAGAGGTTGTGAAAGGTCAGAAACAGAACGGGGGAAAGACTTGCAACGACCGACATGGAGGCGTTGGTCGTGTAGCACGCCAGCTTCAGTCGGGCGTAGGATTTTGCTTGTTCCATGAAGAATACTCCTTTAAGTCAAAAGATACGGTCACATTATACCACGCTTTTTCAAAAATGGCAAGAAGTTTTACAAAACGGCTTTACAAAAAGTTGTGCGCGTGATATAATCAAAGAAAAATCATAACTGCAAAGGAGCAACTGCCATGAAAAAACTGCCATACCGTCATCCCGTCAGTGTTGCGGCACACCGCGGCGATCAGGCAAAATACGCCGAAAACACCCGCGAAGCCTTTGCCGCCGCCATCGCCTGTGGCTGCGACATGATTGAAACGGACATCCACATGACACGTGATAACGTCCTCATTCTGATGCACGACCACACCGTAGACCGTACAACCGACGGTACGGGACTGATTGCCGACTATACCTATGAAGAATTGTGTCGTCTGAACTGCAATAAAAACGGCGCGTTTTCCGAAGTGCCCACGCTTGATGAATTCCTTGCCCTGTGCAAAGAGCATGATATGATGGTTAATCTTGAGATCAAGGAATACTTCACGCCGGGCAATGAAGACCGCTGCCGTCTCTGTGTCGAGCAGACGCTTGCGCTGGTTGAGAAGTATAACTGGGTCGAGAAAACGATCATCAATTCCTTTGATGCGTATGTACTCGAATACACCGATGAAATTTCGGGCGGCAAGTACCTTCTGCACGGCTTCTATCCGTATTCCATCATGTCCAATGTCAAACGCAATCCCGATGAATATCTCTACTGCGCATGTATTTTCGATGACGGCAATGCCGATTGCTACAACTATTTGAAGGAACACGGCATTGAACCGTGGGCAGGCGCGGGCGTGAAAACAAAGGAACACTTTGATTTATGTGTCAAGCTCGGTGCGGTGCTGTTTACATCCAACGATCCGGAAACTGCGATGCAGTATCTTGATGAACTCGGAAACCGATAAAACAATGATGATCCCGAACACATTGTGCTCGGGATCATTTTCATATTTACAGGATTTCTGCCAGCGCGTCAATGTCGGCGGGATCGGTCGCCCAGCTGGTGGCAAAGCGCACAACGGTATGCTCATTGTCGTACTTTTCCCAGAAGCAGAATTTGACGTGTTCTCCAAGCGTCTTCATCCGATCGTTTGGCAGGATGACAAAGATCTGGTTGGTCGGCGTATCCAGGAACAGGGAATAGCCTTTTGCGGTCAGAAGCGCTTTCAGCTGTTCGGCACAGGCAATGGCATGGCGGCTGATGGTATCGTATAAGCCATCGGTAAACAGCGCGTCAAACTGCACACCGAGCAGTCTGCCCTTGGCAAGGAGCGCTCCGTTCTGTTTGACTGTTGTGAAAAAGTGCTTCGGTGCATTACCGCCCGGGAATACCACGGCTTCCCCACACAGTGCGCCGACCTTGGTGCCGCCAATGTAGAACGCATCGCAGTTCCGGGCAATATCGGGCAGCGTCATGTCGGATGCACCGGACGCAAGACCGTAGCCGAGACGTGCGCCGTCGATGAACAGGGGGAGCTTGTATTCCTTACATACCGCGTGAATGGCACAAAGCTCGTTTTTTGTGTACAGTGTGCCGTATTCGGTCGGATAGGAGATGTAGACCATACCCGGCTGTACCATGTGATCATGGGATTCATCGGCATAGAAGGTTTCAAGATAGTCGCGCAGATCATGCGCATTGATTTTTCCGAGAGTCTGCGGCAGACACAGAACCTTGTGCCCGGAATTCTCAATCGCACCGGCTTCGTGTGCGGCGATGTGACCGGTCTGTGCAGCGATGACACCCTGATACGGGGACAGCAGACCTGCAATGACGGTACGGTTGGTCTGTGTGCCGCCGACAAGGAAGAAGATGTCGGCATCTGGCGCATTGCAGGCGGCACGGATTTTTGCTTTTGCGGCATCGCAGAATTTGTCTTCTCCGTAGCCGGAGACGTGTTCCATATTGGTTTCGCACAGACGCGCCAGTACGGCAGGATGTGCGCCCTCGGTATAGTCGCTTTCAAAATAGAGCATGATATTGTTCCTTTCATAATAATAAGTCATACGGTAAGGGAGTAACGCTTACCGAATTTTTGCAGAAATTTTCTGTTCGCAGCATCTGTGAAGCTACGCGGTGTCGGCTGTTTGTCAGTATCGCCGACACTGTCCCATGAAGCGCAGAACAGCAGGTACGGTGCCAGCGGCAGAATGTCCGCAGCTTTGGCATGCATGCCGTCACGCAGAAGAAGGCCGTCTCGGGCAATGGCAGCGGCATCAAAATAGAACCGCATACCCGGTGTATACGGTCTGTCCGGGTTCATTTCAAGTCGGCCGGATTCCTTTGATGCTGTTACTATTTCGCCGGAAAGCCCGCCATGAGAGAACATAATATAATCAGAAAACTCCGGAGGATCGCCGAGCAGCTGTCCGATGGGCGCGGATTCTGTTATGCTTCCTTCTCTATGCAGACGGTTCCAGCATTTCAGTGCGCCGTCTGCAAGGATGTTCTGTGCCGCGGATGCTGTTGTACTGTGGACAAGCACGCTGCACTCGTAGTCACGCAGATAAGCATCGTTGTATGTATGCCCCTCATATGTCTGTTTTACATACGCAAGATCGTCATCGGAGATACAGAGCAAAATCTGTTTGTTCTGATGAAAGGACAGAAAGTCTCCGACGGCAAATTCCCATTGAGGATAGTGCTTGGACAGTTTGACACCGTAAACAGACAGCCCTTGCTCACCGACGATCATCTGATAGTTCGTATCATCGGATACGTGCAGAAATGTCCATGT
Source organism: Clostridia bacterium (assembly GCA_017558715.1). Classification (GTDB taxonomy): domain Bacteria; phylum Bacillota; class Clostridia; order Oscillospirales; family CAG-272; genus RGIG3925. The sequence goes on from JAFYTT010000112.1 coordinate 12,184, forward strand.
GCTGTCATATGGGGTTTGGGTAACTGGATTGTATTGCGGCGGCGGTAAGTTGTTGATTCGGTAGACCATATGTATTCACCATTGGAAAACACAGGGTGACGTATTTTCGCCACCCTGTGATGATTTTTACGCTTTCGCTTTGTTGTCGAAGTAGTCAAGCAAGAACATGCAGAGACGTCCGGAGCCGGAGCCGTTGGGCTGCCACGGGACGTACCACGGGTCGATGGAGCAGTAACGCTCGGAGACGATGTACTCGGTGGTGACGTTGTAGCGGAGCATCGCATCGGTCATTGCGTCAGCCTTGTCCCATTCACCGCGCTTCATCCACGGATAGATCCAGCAGATCTCAGCGATACCGGTGTAGTAGCAGTCGCCGTACGCATAAACACCGAAGTCGGTCGCGTTGGTGATACGACCTGCGAGGTTGTGCTCAAACAGACCGTTCTTGCGGTAGTACGCTTCCATCTGCTCGAACATACGGGAGCAGGGATCCATGGCGATGCCGACGAGGTTGAGGAACGGCGCACCGTCGGTGTAGAAGCAGTGGTTCCAGCTGTCCTCAAAGTCAAGACCTGCGATGTGCGGCAGGATGAATTCTTCGTCGTTTTCGTGACCTGCGTACAGATCGGAGACGAGCTTGCCAAGACGTGCGGAGTAGTCTTCATCGATGGCACGGACGTGTGCGGTTTCCTCGGCACCATACTTTTCGCAGACCTGCAGATAGGACTTGATGGAGCGCAGGACATATGCGTCGGTGAATGTCCAATGGTAGCCGATTTCGCCCCAGTCGCTTGCCTGACCTGCGGGATACAGACCCGGATACTTGCCGTCGGGATCGGAGTTGCGGCGGGCATCGATGTAGTCAAGCAGCGCCATCATGTACGGACGGTAGTGCAGATACTGCTCACGGTCATTGACGATCTTGAGGTGCTCGGCAAGACCCATCAGAAGTGCGCCCTCGGCATTGTCCCAGCCGACATAGCGGTAGTTGAGCTTGCCGCGCTTCTCACCTTCCATGGTCATCCAGGAGCAGTAGGTATCGTAAATGCTTGCATATTCGGGCAGACCGACGAGCGCAAGACACTTGAGAACATGGACAGCTTCCCAGATCCAGAGGAATCTGCCGACGTCACCCTGACGGACGACCTGACCTTCCATGCCGTCATACTGCGCGACCATCTGCATACACTGCGTGACGTTCTGTAAGAACATATCGCGGATGCGCGGAATGTCGGTTTTCGGCATGACCTTGACGTGAGACAGGCGTTCCTGCCAGAAGGCGGCCATACATGCCTTTGCATCGTCATAGGACTGAACCTCACCCTGGATGGGAGAAGCGCAGAAGACGAAGTCGATCGACAGAGAAGTACCTGCGATCAGGCTGTAGTCACAAGCAAAATAGTCCTGTGCGCGGAATCTGTGCGGCTGTTCTTCGCGGGAAATCCAATGAACGTCACAGCCGTCAGCGGACAGAATACGCAGAGCAGCACCGCCGGTCGAGCATGCGGTCATCGGTGCGCAGCTGCATTCGCTGAAACGAACAATGCGCTGCAAGAGCCACTAGTTGAAGTTCGGCTGGTATGCTTCGTAGCCGGTGTCGAGAATACCGGTCAGATACTGGTCGCCGTTGCGTGCTTCACGGGGAAGCAGACCGACACGACCGTTCAGGGTGTAGTTTTCGTCGTTTGCAACGGTGATGCGGACATAGGTCAGCGGGTTTGCATCGTTGGTTGCAAATGCCGCCATGGACAGCTTTGCGCCGTTTTCGGGGTCTTCACCGAGGACGGTGTAGAAGGGCAGACCGTCCTTGACCGTATCATAACGGGTCAGGCGGTAGTCAAGTGCGGTCGGATTTTCAAGCCCCGCGATCATGTGAACACCGCAGGCATCCTGACGGGTGTGACGACCTTCGTTTTTGAGTGCAAGGTTGGTGATCTTACCTTCCGGCTGGAGCATCAGAATACGGTTCGCGCCCGGTGCATGAAGGTAGACTTTGGTTGTTTTTGGCTTTTCCCAGGTGGGTTTCATAGTGATAGGTCCTTTCTGCGAGAAAATATGTTGGTAATAGTATAACATATTTTTCCATGGTTTGTCAATTGGTTTTTATGTAATTCAATCGGAACATCGATTGCAGTGCATCTCTCTTTATGTACTGTAATACTCGGTGTCAAACGGCGAATCCTCCAAGATCACAGCTTTCAGAGGCTTGTATTCGCCATCGACCAATTCCATGTGATACTCCACCTTGCGGGAAGGAACAGTTTGTGACGCATCCGCAAAGAACTGTATTGTTACGATCGTGATGCCGTCGCGGATTTCCTCGGACTGCAGTGTATAGATATGGTATGGGCGTCCGCGGCCAATACGGACATATCTGCCGTCGGGCGTTTTGTCAACTTTATTTTCAAAATTCAAGGTGCTTCTGTCCACACCGAGATATTTCTCTGCGTAGTCTCCGATTTCCTCTGCTGTTCTCGGGTCATGATTACCATGAATCGCGTTGAGCCGTGCGATAATGAAATCACACAGTCCCTCCTGCCGTTTGCCTTCTTTCAAAATGGATTCAAATCCACGATCGCTGTAGACGTCAAGAAGATACTTCTCAGCCATTGACATTGGGGCTGTGTTGGCGACAAAATATTGAAAATCTTCCATAAACGTAAAGGTCAGGAACAAGCCGTTGTACCATACCAGCGTATGTTCTCCCACAGGGAACACGTCGCTTTGACTTTCCGTGACAGTAAACGTCAGAACGGGATACGGATTGACGACGTTGGGATCATCTACCGCAGCAAGTTGCTGTCGTGTCAGCGTATACTCGCTGATTTTCATGTTTTCCATGTGGGCGTAGACCTCCGACTTTACACCGCACAGCATGGCAAATCGTGTAATGTCATTGCGCAGGAATGCACAGAGTGCATTTTGCAGGTGGGAATCGTTCCATCCGACGATCTCCAGACATTCTGCTAACGTCGGCAAGCCGTAATACAGCTGAGTGTCCGTATTTCGGTATTCCGGAAGCAGAAAGACTTCTCTGTGAGTTTGGACATCGCCGTGCAAATCAGCAACCGTGTACGGAGAAGGGTACGCCCCATCCTTGTTTATGGCATCCCGCACGTTCTCTATGTCCAGATAGAAGAAAGATAGGAAATTGAGGACGTTGAATTCTTCCGTTCCTGCATACCGATCGCGGAACTCCTTGTATGCATCGTCTCCAACAAGGTCGATCAGGGAATCGGAGATGGTGTGAAAGGCTTCGGTGTGTACTGTACAGTCCTCGGGCAGAATCTGTTCTGTATCGTCGGCGGAATATCCAATGCACATCGCAGCTGCCGTGTATTTATCCCCATATTGTTCGAGCATTTCCGGCGTATTGTAGGATTTCTCCATCTCATCTGCGGTGATATAGCCGCCCTGCCGCCAAAGCTCGGTATCGTTTTCATATAGTACGGACATACGGAAATAGATGTCTTCCCGATACAGAACCGTGTTGTGATCATCGATTACGTCAAACTTCATACGATACAGATAGTATGCAGAGTTCAGTCCGACCGAGGCGGCAGGCATATGCTCAAGCTGCGTAATATGCGGATGTCCCTCTGATGCGGCTTTATTGGTAATTTCTATGGCGATGTGGTGTGCATATGTACCGATTGGACCGTAGTCACTCGTATCGAGATATGCATAACTGACGGATTCCGTATCTTCCGTTGGCAGTTCTTTCGGCATCGTGGAGGCGGTATGGACTACCGTTTCGGTAGATGTGTTGCTGCTTTCAGCGGTTTGGATATCCTGATTGTTATCATTGCCATGACAACTGAAACATGTCAAAAGCAGTACAACCATCAATATTGCAGAAAAATATCGTTTCATATGCCATGATCTCCTTTTTCAGACTTTTTTGAAAATTTCTCCCGTATTACCGCGATGCTCCATCCGAGCGAAAACAGAACCGGCGGGCATGCGCAGCAAAGATAGAACAGCATGCGCGGCTCCATCGCCAAAGAAATGCAGAGCTCGTTATAACAATCTTTAGCATAATTGTCCATCAGAACGCACGCCGGCAGATTGACGCGCGCAAAAATGATGTAGAGGATTCCGCGCATTTCATATCGCACACGGTTCGCATATGTCTGAGAGGATTCAATTTCTGCATGCCACGATTCATCAAACAGCGCACCGCTATCGTAATACAGCGCAAAGCATATGGCGCAGAGAATGACGGCGAACAGGATACCCCACAGAAGATCCGTCCAACTCCCCTTCATTTTTCGTCCAAGGAGATATCCGCAGACGGGATAGACAACAATGACAAACAGAATGTATCCCCAAAAGGGCAGATGAAGACTACTTTGCGTATCAAACAGATGAATGAACTGCATCACCAACAAAACTGCCGACAGAATACCAAGTCCCACCAGATAGCCGACAGGATAACGAATCATCCTCGTAAGCGGCGGAAAGGGACGATCAGCAAAGTACCAGCATCCCGCGGTGACAAATACAAAGACCAGCGCGAGGTATCCCAAGATCATGCCGATAAAAAAAGACCGCATATCCATACGTAATTCATGGTGTTCAAAATAAGCGTTGAACAGGACGATGGCAGAGATGGAATTGATGCACACAAAAAGCGTCAAAAGCGATATCCAAAATGATTTCACGGCGGTGCGCCCTCCTTTACCAAAAATAAAAATCCCCCGACAAGAAACGCCCATGAAAGCGTATTCCCGTCAAGGGATAAACGTGCAGTGATTCAACCATGACAGGAACATATAAGACAGATATAACAGCGTGCTGCATGGATTTCTGTCATCAGTATATCATGGATTTATGACACATATGTGAATCGGTTGAAAATATTGTATGAAACAGGATCGCCCATTCAAAGTGTCTGCAATGATTCGGGGTACTGCAAAAATCTGCAGTACCCCGTTATCGTTTGTGTGGATTACCAACCCTGAGACTTCAGATATTCGCGGCTGGTCTTGATGGATTCCATCGGGGTCAGACCGAGCGCGGGTCTGTCCTGTTCAACAACGACCCATTCCGCGCCTGCATCGATGGATGCTTCGAGAATCGCGGGAATGTTCTGCAGACCGTGACCGACGGGACGGAAGCCGAAGGATTCTTCACTTGCGGTTTCACCCTCGGGCTTGATGCCGATCAGCTCGTACATGCCTTCTGCCTTCTCACCCGCCTTGTAGAAGTCCTTCAGGTGGACAACGGGAGAACGGCCGGTATACTTGCGGATATAGTCGGCGGGAACTTCGCCTGCAACATTGACCCAGCAGGTATCGATTTCGGTTGCGAGAAGATCTGCGGAGATGGTGTTGTACAGAATGTCGAGTGCGTATTCGCCGTCGAGCTTGACAAATTCAAAGTCGTGGTTGTGATAGAGCATCTGGATGCCCATTGCCTTTGCAACTTCTGCACAGCGCTTGATGTCGGCAATCGTGCCTTCCCCGCCTGCAAAGCCCGGACGGCGTTCTTCCTGCAGATAGGGAACTGCGATGTACTTGACGCCGATGACAGCGTAAGCGCCGATGACACCTTCGGGGTCAGCCGCCATATCATCGAGCGGAA
>JAFYTT010000016.1 GCA_017558715.1 Clostridia bacterium
GGTATTATCGCTAACGCGATAGTGATATTGAAGCCTTGCGGCTTCAGTGATATTCTATTCGCCTTATAACTCGCGAAGCGAATATCACTCGGCGCAAGCCGAATATCACTGCGTAGCAATATCACTCGCCAAAGGCGAATAGAACTGGCGTGATACTCCGATAAGAGTATCACGCCAATCGGCTTTGGATGTTCTTTTTATGCTTTTATGCGTTCTTTGCCGCACGCTTGTCGCGGATGGACTTTTCCGTGCGGAGAATGATCACCGTGATGAATACGGCAATGGCGACGATGAACGCAAGACCGCCAAGCGCGGCACGGACATTCAGATCACCGCCCGTGATCAGCGTACCGACGGTGTAAACAACGTATGCAACCGCGTATCCGACGGCAAGCTGCAGACCGACACCGCCCCAGAACCATTTTACGGACTTCATTTCGGCACGCATCGCACCGAGTGCCGCAAAACAGGGCGGGGAATAGAGATTGAACATCAGATAGGCAAGTGCCGCCGCTTTGGAGATTGCCATAATGCCGGCGACCTCGGTGCCGCTGCCCTCGAGCATGGCAAGCTCTTCCGTATCAATGAGGTTTTCCAGCCCGACAAAGCAGACCGCGAGCGTACCGACGACGTTTTCCTTGGCGATAAAGCCCGTGATCGCCGCCGCCGCCATCTGCCACGACAGAACACCGAGAATCGGCACGAGCAGATAGGCAAACGGGCGTGCAAGCGTCGCAAGGATCGAGGACTCCGCACTTTCCGCGACGGCAAACGACCATGTAAACGTCTGCATCAGCTGCACTGCCATGTTGCACAGCAGGATGATCGTCGTCGCCTTGATGATGTATTCTTTGCCGCGTCCGCACATCGATTTGAACGCTTCGACAAGGGACGGGAGCTTGTATTCGGGAATTTCAATGATGAAGTAGGACTTGCGCGTGCGGCTGCCCGTGATCAGATTGACCAGCAGCGCACCGAGGAAGATCAGAACAATACCGCTCAAATACATAACGGTGCTGACCCAGCCTGCGTTGTCAAAGAACGCGCCCGCAAACAGGGAAATGACGGGAATCTTCGCGCCGCACGGCATAAAGGGTGCGAGCATTGCGGTGGCACGGCGTTCGCGTTCGAGACGAACCGTGCGGGATGCCATAATACCGGGAACGGCACAGCCGACAGTGATGACAAACGGAATGACGGACTTGCCGGACAGACCGACGCGCTTGAAGATCGGGTCGAGCACGACGGCGACGCGCGCCATGTATCCGCAGTCCTCAAGCAGAGCAATGAGGAAGTACATGACCATGACGAGCGGCAGGAAACCGACGACGGCAACGACACCGCCGATGACACCGTCCACTAAAATGGCGGAGAGCAGGGGAGACGCACCTTCAAACAGGGTACCGACCCATGCCTGGAAGATTTCGAGCAGACCGACGAGCAGATCGGCGATCGGGGTACCGACCCAGACCTGCGAGATCTGGAACACGAGGAACATCACAACGGCGAAGATCGGGATTCCGAGCCACTTGTTCGTCAGAACCGCGTCGATCTTGTCGTCAAAGCTGCGGACACGGGTGAACACGCGGCGTTTTTCAACGGTTTTGACCAGTTCATTGACGTAGGCAAATCTGCGGCGGTCTTCCGCTTCCACGGCATCGCGGTCGGAAAGATCAATGTCGGCCTGTTTGTACGGTGCGCTCTGAACCGTGCCGACCGCGGACAGTGCCGCCTGCACCAGCTCCTTCATGCCGCGCGCGGATGCCGCCGACGTTGCGATGACGGTCGTACCGAGCTGTGCGGAGAGGCGCTTTGCATCGATCTGATTGCCCTTTTTGTCATTGAGGTCGCTTTTGTTGAGCGCGATGACAACGGGGATTCCAAGCTCGAGCAGCTGTGTTGTGAAGAACAGACTGCGGGAGAGGTTGGTTGCGTCGACGATGTTGATGATGACATCGGGATTCTGCGTTTTGACGTAATCGGAGGTGACACTTTCCTCCGAGGTAAACGGAGACATCGAATAGGCACCCGGCAGGTCGACCGCAAGGATCGATTCTGTACCGCAGAGCGATTTTTTAATGGAATGTTCGATTTTATCAACGGTAACGCCTGCCCAGTTGCCGACCTTTTCGCTTTGACCGGTCAGTGCGTTGAACATGGTTGTTTTGCCGGAGTTGGGGTTGCCTGCGAGTGCGATTCTCAATGTGGTGTCCTCCATGTTGGATGTCCTGTGATATAGTATGCGGCGGTTTTTGTAATTAGTCACGGCTAACCGTCGGGGTGAAAAACAGTTCCGCCTGCCGTATCATGTCGGATTGCTGCGGTTTTATACAAAGTTAGCAATGGCTAACACTCGTCCGAAAAAACAAGTTAGTTTTCTCTAACTACAAAAAAGTATACCACAAACGAAACA
>JAFYTT010000113.1 GCA_017558715.1 Clostridia bacterium
TCGGTTCTCATAACGAAGCGCGCAACAATACCGAGATCATGGCAGAATATCCCGAGGCAAAAAATGATGTCAATCACCCTGTCTGGAAAAGCATCGGCGAATCCAATCACTGGGACGAGCCGCTTTATGGCTATTATACAACCGTTGACAAGTGGGTTCTGCGCCGTCATGCGGAAATTCTTGCCGATGCGGGCGTCGATGTTATCATCTTTGATAACACAAACGGCATCCAGACATGGCGTTCTTCCTATATCACGCTGATGGAGGTCTTTGCAGAAGCACGTGCGGACGGTGTCAACACACCCCAGATCGCATTCCTGCTTCCGTTCTCCGCAGGAGAAAACACGAATGTCCAGCTGGAAAATCTGTATCTGGATATTTACCGCGAATCCAAATATCAGGAGCTGTGGTTCTACTGGAAGGGCAAGCCGCTGATTATGGCATATCCCGACGACCTTGACCGCAACGATCCTTTGCAGGGTGAAATTTATGACTTTTTCACCTTCCGTCCCGGTCAGCCGTCGTACACACAGGGCTCTACCCACAAGAATCAATGGGGCTGGCTGTCCATCTACCCGCAGCAGGTCTACAAAAACAAGGACGGTACACCGGAGCAGATCACCGTCGGTGTTGCACAGAACCATTCCGCAGAGCTTGGTCTGACTGCGATGAACGGTGAAAATGTCTTCGGACGCACCTACACGTCAAAGGGCTATGACACCCGTGAGGATGCCGTTTTGTGGGGTGCCAATTTGGAAGAACAGTTTGAATACGCGCTGGAGGTCGATCCCGAATTCATCTTCATCACCGGCTGGAATGAATGGATTGCAAGCCGTGTGGAAGAATGGCAGGGGGTTGCCAATGCATTCCCCGACCAGTTTGACGTCACCAACAGCCGCGACATCGAGCCGTCTGCCGGTATTCTGAAAGACCACTATTACTACCAGATGGCATCGTATATCAGACGCTTCAAGGGCACGGAAGCCGCCCCTGTATCGACAGAGGAACTTACCGTCGATATTCACGGCGATACGGCACAGTGGGACCATGTTCCGGCAGAATATTACGCCTACATCGACAATACCGATGACCGTGATGCCGACGGTTATATCGGAACGCACTATACAAATACCTCCGGACGCAATGATATTGTCCTTGCCCGTGCGGCGCACGATGCGGACAACCTCTATTTCTATGTCGAATGCCAGGAGACTATCACGGCTGAGACCGACCCCGCATGGATGCGTCTGCTTCTGAACACCGCAGAGTCGGCGGATGCATGGGAAGGATACGAATATATCCTCAACCGCGAAACCGCCGGTGTTCTGGAACGCTCGCGCGGTGGCTGGGATTGGGAGCAGGTCGGCACGGTTGACTATACGGTCAGCGGAAAAGTCCTTCAGGTTTGTATTCCGAAATCCATGCTCGGTATCACGGAGGAGGAATTCATCCTGCGCTTCAAGTGGGCGGACAACAATCTGACTGAAAATGAAGCCGGTGAGGTCGACATTCTCGATGTCTATCAGAACGGCGATGCCGCGCCCGGTGCGAGATACCAGTATCGGTATACGGCGAAGAATCCGTAATTTCATATGTTTCAAAGAACGACTGTGGGAAAACCGCGGTCGTTCTTTTTCCTCTTGACAGAAGATACGATTCATGATATAATATCGTTAAACGATATCGTGTTACGATATTACAGAAAGGCGGTAACTGCAATGCCAAAAAAATCACTTGGAACACTGACGGAATCCATGTTTTATGTTCTGCTTTCCATGCGCGGGATGTCTTCCCTGTGCGGAACGGAAATTGCCGCACGCATCGGCAAGATCGGCGGGGGTGCGGTGGAAATCGGACCTGCCACACTGTATACCGTGCTCGGAAAATTCAGAGAAGCCGGATACATTGAGGAAATCGCGGAGGAACCCGGTTTTGGACGGATGCGTTCTTACCGTCTGACCGATCTTGGCTGTGCCGCATACGAAAAGGAATATGCCCGTCTGCGCCGCTGTATAGCGGATGCGGATGCCGTATGGAATCATGAGATGAGGTATACCGATGAAGCTGTCAAGAATTCAGATCCCACCCTGCAGACCGTATGAAATCAATGCCGCCGAGACGTGGCTTTCCGATATGAGTGAAGCGGGACTCCATCCCGAGCACGACTTCATCTTTGCGGGACTGGTTTTCTTCGAGCGTGGGGAACGGCGGCGGTACCGCTATCGGTTTGACATTGCCAAGCGTCCTACCATGTTTGACGACGGCGGTGTCGATGCGGAACAGCAGCTGCTCTGTGCCGATGCGGGATGGGAGCTTTGCGGCATTTGGGGCGACTTTGCGGTCTACCGTTCTCCGCAGGATGCATCCGACGAAATACCCGAACTGCACACCGATCCTGCACTTCATGCCGCTGCATACAAAAAAGTCCGCCGCCGTGCATTTGGCTCTCTGATCTGGATTGTCGTTTTAGCAATTGTCTGGGTAAACATGATGTTCGGCGGTACGGCACTTTTAGATGCGGTTCTCGGTGTAGGGCTGGTCAGCCGACTGCTGTCAGCGTTGATTATTTTGTGGGGACTGTATCTCGGTGTTGAGCACTGGTTTTCAATGCACACGTATTGCCGCAGATTACAGCGTCAGGCGCGGGGACAGCAACCGTCTTTGACCGAAGATGAGGATATCCGCGAGGAACGCCGCTGGCAGAGCCGTGCGTGGCACCGTCGGATTTCGTTTGTATGCAGTATTCTACTGATCGGCGCATGGCTGTGCTCGGGGTTTGTTTCGTTTATTCGAGCAGCAGATGACAAAAATACGCTGCCGCTTGCGGGAAACGAGGAGACACTTCCCTTTGCGCTGATGCAGGATCTGTACGAAGACTGTACATTTACTTATTCCGCAATGGACTGGACAAACGAAATCCGCCGGCATGACGATATCCTTATCCCCGTGCATTTACAGGTACTGCAGAACGGTTCGATTACCCATCCCGACGGAACTGCCGTCAGCGGCGGTCTGACCGTACGGTATATTGAAACGATATCGGAGGAGTTCACTGCCTTGCTCGTACGACAGTACCGTCATTCCGATGAGCGCGACAAGCATTTCGGCGGTTACCGCGACCTCTCGCCGGAGGTTGTCGACCGCATTGCCTCTGTCGGCGATGACATGGAGGTATTCGCCTATACCGCGCGCTTTCCGACCGTGCTGATCCGTCATGGAAAAACGCTGTTATACGTCAATTATTACGGCGATGCCTATACTTCTCCCGATGCCGTCATTTTTGCAATGACAGAGCGTTTGACTGCACCGCATTCATGAAAAACGATACGGTTTTGCGTGCTTTTTCTCTGCGAACAATGACAAAGATGCAAAAACCTCTTGATTTTTCGGCGATTTTTTGATATAATAATTATATGCATATTAAAAATTCACCCATATTTTCCGAAGAAATCATACATAAGAGAGGTTCAATGCATTGAAACCAATGGATATCTATTCGGGGACGGCGCAGTTCTGCCGCTTAAAGTTCCTGCTCGGACTTGGCATGACATTGCTGACGACGCTGCTGTATGTCGTTATGGTCGGTCTGCCGACACTTGCCGCAGTATGGCTGTCCTACATCCTGCTCCCATTCTGGGCGGCGCTGTCGGTGTTCCTCTGTGTCAAGCTCTACCGCTCGGTCGGTTACCGCATCGACGGCGGTCATATCGCGATCATCACAGGTGCCATAGCCGACGGATACATTCCGCGCAACAGCGTTTCCCTGTCACAGGATCTTGTAACACAGCGCTTCCGTATTCCCAAAAACTATTTCGCCGCAAAAAAACTGATCTCCGCATCCACGATGGAACTGAATACCGTCTTCACCCGCGCGTCTTCCCTGGTTGGGGAGCTTCCCGGTATGAAGCTGATGGTGGAAATGGGACGGCAGTTTCTGCGCATCCATCTTGCGTATATGAATCACGCATGTCTTGCCTACACCTTTTTCCGCGGAGATGAAGGGCTTTATCTGAGCGCCTCCGAGGGCTGTGCCATTTTTGCCATCAACTGGAAACAGCTGACCAAAAATGCATCCGACATTGCCATCATCATGAGCGCAGGCATCGCCGTTCTGACAGCGGCACTCGGCATCGCGCTGTTTTCGCTGATGAATGTGCTCGGCATGGACAAGTTTGCCTATTTCGGCATCATTCTCGCGCTGATGCTGGTTCTGTGCATCAAGCACGCGTTTGTCGATTCCTTTTTGTCGATCTATTTTATCAATATGTATATGCGTCTGGCGGAATTTTCCGAGCCGAGCCGCGACTTTTTCCTGCGTCTGGAAAAGCTGTCTCCTGCCTTTGCGCGTATGGCAAGCCTTGCCAACGGCAAATTCCCGACACCGAAAAAATCTCACACCACCGCACGTATGCAAAAGAAGAACGCCCGCCGCACACCGCCGCAGAGAATGCCCGATGCACGTCACACGCTGATCTGCCCGCGCTGCCGTACTGCCAATCTGCCGACAGCAAAGTTCTGTGCGGGTTGCGGTGCACAGCTGAAGTGGCGATAACCACCATTGTTTCATATAGAGGATCAAATCGATATGTCTGAAAGAATCTATCCTGCCGTTACCGTCGATGACCGCTGTGAGGCACGCGTTCGCGCAGGTCACGTCTGGGTTTATGAATCCGATGTCAAGGAATGTTCTGTTACACCCGAGAACGGCGCACTCTGTGATGTTTTTTCCCGCCGCGGACGGTATCTGGGTACCGGCTTTTTCAACGCCGCATCCAAAATCCGCGTCCGTATGCTGTCAACCAATGCAAACGACCGCTTTGACGATCTGTTCTGGGAACGCCGTGTGCGCTATGCCATCGAATACCGCCGTGCGGTTATGGCATCAGAAGCTGATTTTCTCTGCTGCCGTCTGATTTTCGGTGAAGCCGATCAGTTCCCCGGACTGACCGTTGACCGCTTCGGCGATGTTCTGGTCACCGAAACGCTGTCTCTGGGCA
>JAFYTT010000114.1 GCA_017558715.1 Clostridia bacterium
ACCGGTATGGACACCGACGGGGTCGACGTTTTCCATGGAGCAGACAGCAATGACGTTGCCGGCAGCATCGCGCATGGTTTCAAACTCGATTTCCTTCCAGCCGGAGATGCACTTCTCGACGAGAATCTGCGTGATCGGGGACATATCAAGACCGGTACGGGCGATGATGCGCAGCTCTTCTTCGTTGTCCGCAATACCGCCGCCGGAGCCGCCGAGCGTAAATGCGGGACGGACAATGACGGGATAACCGATCTCATTCGCAATGGCGACGGAGGTTTCGACATCGTTTGCGATTTCGGACGGAACACACGGCTGACCGATTTCCTTCATGGCATTGCGGAACAGCTCTCTGTCCTCTGCCTTATCAATCGCCTCAACCTGTGTACCGAGCAGACGGACACCGTACTTCTTCAGCGTACCGTCACGGGACAGCTGCATCGCAATGGTAAGACCCGTCTGACCGCCAAGACCTGCCAGCAGTGCGTCGGGACGTTCCTTTTCGATGATACGGCGGATGGTCTGGGGGTTCAGCGGTTCCAGATAAATCGCGTCCGCTAAATTTTTATCCGTCATGATCGTTGCGGGGTTGGAGTTGACAAGGATGACATGAATGCCTTCCTGGCGCAGTACACGGCAAGCCTGTGCGCCTGCATAGTCAAACTCTGCCGCCTGACCGATGACAATCGGACCGGAGCCGATCACGAGTACCTTGTGAATATTCTTATCCTTTGGCATATCGATAAAACCATGCCCGTCGAAATGCGTCTGCATCCCAAGCGAGCTTCCTTTCTTTGACTGAATCTATAGAATCTTCGTGAGTGAAGGGAGTGTTCGGGTTATTTTGCAAGCATTTCAAAAAAGCGGTCATAGAGGAACGCCGTGGAATGTGAGCCGCCGAGCGTATCGGGCGTGAACTGCAGCGTAAAGCACTTCTTCGTCGGATATTCCATACCCTCGCAGGTGCCGTCGTTGGCATTGGTAAAACGCTCAATACCGACATGGGACAGGCTTTCCGCGTCAACGAGATAGCTGTGGTTCTGGGAGGTGATATAGGTGCGGGTGCCGCCGATTTCACGGACAGGCTGATTGCCGCCGCGGTGACCGTAGATATGACGCTCAATCTTACCGCCGAGTGCCAGCGCCGCCAGCTGATGACCGAGCCCTACGCCGAAAACGGGAACCTCGCCGATGATCTTTGCAAGCTCTGCGACACATTCGGTCAGCTCCTCGGGATTGCCGGGGCCGCCGGAGAGAACAACACCGTCGGGACGGTCATAAAGAACCGCGCTTGCAGTCATGTTGTAAGGAACGACCTTGACAGAACAGCCACCCTTGCAAAGCGTATCAATGAGGCTCTTCTTGGTACCGTAGTCAATGAGGGTCACGCGGTACTTTTCCTCGCCGACAGCGGGATAAACCGCGCTTTCCTTTGCGGAAACAGCGGCAACGACACCTGTGACGCGGTATGCGTTGATGCCGTCAAGCGTTGCGGGAACCTCGTCGCAGATCATCGCGTTCATCGTGCCTTCCTCGCGCAGAATACGGGTCAGCTCACGGGTATCGATGTCGACGATAGCGGGAATGTTATGCTCGGTGAAATACGTACCGAGATCATACTGAGATCGGAAATTGGAGGGTGTTTCGCTGATGGAACGTGCGACAAAACCACGGAGCACACATTCGCCTTCAAAATCAGATTCGATGACACCGTAATTGCCGGAGAGCGGGAATGTCCCCACCAGAATCTGACCTGCGTACGCGGGATCGGTAATCGCTTCCAGATAGCCGACCACGCTCGTGGAAAACACCAGCTCACCGACGGAGTCCACCGCCGCGCCGACACGTTTTCCTTCAAAAACCATACCGTTGCCTAAAACCAAATATGCCATATGAAACCTCTCTTTGGATGAAAATCCAAAGTCTCCTTTCCGAATGATCTCAGAATGATACATGAATAAAAAGCATAACTTTAATATATCTCTATTATATATATTATAATCCCAATCGATAAACTTGTCAAGAAAAACCTTACGGAATTTTGCAATTTTTTGTAAATTTTCCGAACATGAAAAAAAGCAGCCCATGATCGGACCGCTTTTTGTCATCTTGTTCAGTTGTTTTCCGTGTATTACAGTTCGATGGCATCGGGCGCATAGGAAAGTGCTTCCATGACATCGGTGGTACAGCGGATATTGGCGATACCGACCTGCCCGTACTGCTTCACGCGTCGGAAATTCTCGGGATTAACCTTGGCAATCGGCGCAAGCCACGCAAAGTTCGGCTTGTCAAGATACATCCAGATCATGAGGTTTTCGGGTTTGACCAGCATTGTTACCTCGCGCAGTGCGTCGTCCGACAGATTGACGTCATAGTCAAACATCGCATCGGGCATGCGCGCCTGTATCTTGCGAATCCGCCCGGTATCAGAGGTACTGAACGATACCCGCGCACGGTGACGCAGTACCACATCGATCAGTGCATCGACACGTTCGGTCGGAATCTTTTTGTCAAGCGCAACCGTCACGTCTCGTCCCTCTGCCGCCGACAGCAGCTCATCCAGCCGCGGAATGTGCGTGCTGCGAAACTGTTTTCCAAGCGCGATACCCGCATCGTAGGAAAGCAGTTCCTCATACGTCGCCTCGCTGATACGAATCGGTTTTTCAATCAATGATCCGTCCGCATGACGGCAGGTGCGGTTGATCGTATCGTCGTGCATCAGCACAACAACACCGTCGCGCGTGATCTGCGGATCGGTCTCAATCGATGCGTACCCGAGCGAAAGTGCGGATAAAAACGCGGGCATCGTATTTTCGGGCGTATCGTAAACGCCGCCGCGGTGAGATCGGTACAGCATGGTATTACCCCCGAATTGGTATTTCAGTGTCGGAATTAGCCCTCGTAAGCTGCCTTGTCGCAGAACAGGTAAACGTCGGGATGTGCCTTGAGGATGGTTGCGGGGCACTGGGTCGTGATCTTGTCGTCGAGCATCTGTGCGATCGCCGCGTGCTTGTTGGCACCGTTTGCAAGCAGAATGATCTTCTTTGCCTTCATGATCGAGCCGATACCCATCGTGAATGCACGGGTGGGAACGTCTTCCTTGGATGCAAAGAAGCGGGAGTTTGCTTCGATGGTATCATCGGTGAGGGAGGTGATGTGCGTGCCTGCGATCAGCGCATCGTCCGGTTCGTTGAACGCGATGTGACCGTTCTGACCGATACCGAGAACCTGCAGATCAACGCCGCCGGCAGCTTCGATTGCCGCGTCATAAGCCGCACCCTCTTCTTCGGGGTTTTCGGTCAGACCGTTGGGAACGAAGGTCTTTGCCTTGTCGATGTCGATGTGGTCGAACAGGTTGACGTTCATGAAATAGCGGTAGGACTGCTCATGGGTCGGTTCGATCGGGTAGTATTCGTCGAGGTTGTAGGTGGTGACGTCCTTAAAGGAGATTTCACCTGCGGTGTTCTTGGCAATCAGTTCCTTGTACATGCCGACAGGAGTGGAGCCGGTTGCAAGGCCGAGCACACAGTCGGGTTTCGCTTTGACGAGATCAGCAATGAGTTCAGCCGCACGTGCGGAGATTTCAGCATAGTTTTCGCAAACGATGATTTTCATGATAAAATTCCTTTCAGAATGTTATGTTAATATTGTTATAGATAATTATAGCACGGATGGCGCGGGATTGCAAGAGGATTTGGGAAATTCCACGTCAATTTATCCGACAATCAAAATTCTCGCGTTTCTTATCAGGGTCATATGCAAACCTGTACCGCTCGCCGAGTGCCGCCGTCCGTTCTCCAAACGCAGAACGTGCGTGACACAGCGCGTCTTCTTCCCCTCTCCACGGGGATACAGCAAATACAAAGCGGAACGCGTGCGGATGAAGCTCATAATCCTCCTCAGGCTCGGGACCGCAGGAATTGGAACCGAGTCCGCGCACGGCATAGTCAAGATATAGGTGGTTATGCGCATCATCCCTGACAAGCTCATGGCGGTGGTCGGCATTCCGCAGAGCGTCGATCGTGTAATCGTGAATTGCAAACGCAAATCCGTCACAGGAGGAGAACAGAAGACCCTCTTCCCCGCCAGCACATCTCAGACCGACATACCGCGTATCACAGCGCACACCGTTGTCCTGCGGACGCTCATAGTGCACCGACATCGACGGTACATCGCCATCAAACTTACCGATCAGCGTACAGGACTTGCGGTCGGGATAGTTTTCCTGCCAGCCGCGTCCGTACCATGTGACCTGATTCTGCACCTTTTCTGTTGCAAACGTCACACCGATGCGCGGCAGAACATCGGGCAGCATACCAAACGGATTGCCCTCAACAGCCACACCGACCGTACCGTCCGCATACAGTCTGTACGTAATTTCCGCAAAGAAGCCCTGATACAGTCCCTCAAAGATGATCTTGCCGATGAATTTCAGTACCTTTGTATCGCCGTCGTCGGACATCTCATAATTTTCAACCTGAAAAACAGGCTTGTCAAGATGACGGTCATCCCAAAGATCGCGGAAGTGCCGCTTGCGGATCCCGCGGATGATGCCGTCGTTGTCGGTGTTGACGCGATAGAACGACAGCTGCATCGGACCGTCAAGCAGAACCTGTTCCCCGCGGGTCATGCGCGACAGCATACCGTCGGTGAAGGTGACTTTTGTGTTACCGGCAGTCAATGTGATACGTCGCTTTGAACAAGCCTCATCCGTCACATTTCGTGTAACACCTTCCCCAAAGGAAAGGTTCTGGCTGTGCGCATCACAGGACTCATTTTTATATTCCATCGGCGCATCACAGCCAAGCGCAATCTGCGCATAGCCAAGATCGCGCTCGCCTGCGAACAGCATGACATTCAGAAGATACTGCGCACCCGGTGACCGTGTTTTGGGCAGAGATGCGGGATACGGAAGCTTCACGGTATCGCCGGGACCGAAATTCAGACCCGTCTTCGTGCCGCGGTCAAGCATCGTTGTGTCCTCGAAAAGACTCCAGATCATCGTGACGTTGTCCAGCCGTTCAAACGAATTGCGGCAATAGACCGACAGCGCACCGTCCTTGTCGCGGATGCGGAGCGGCGACATCAGATACTTGATTTCATACATAGCAGGCTTCGGCGTTCCGTCGGAGAAGCAGTAGCCGTCGAGCAGGAAGTTCGCCCAGTTGGGACCTTCGTCAAAGTCTCCGCCGTAGAGATAGGTCGTTTCGCCGTTGTCGAGCTTCTTTGCAAAGCCGTGGTTTTTGAACTCCCAGACAAATCCGCCCTGCATCTGCGGTGTCTCGTCGATGACATCCCACATGTCGGCAAGGGCACCGGGGGAATTGCCCATCGAATGTCCGTATTCGGTGGAGATCGCCGGAAAATCGGATTCCATTTCGGCGTATTTGCGCACCGTTTCCATGTTCGGATAGCCGTACTGACGGAAATCGGAAATGCGCGGGTTTTCGTTGTCGTCCTGTGCCTGGAGAATCGGCTTTTTGTTCAGGCGGGAGCGCAACCACGCGGAACATGCATCGATGTTTTTGCCAGTTCCCGCTTCATTGCCGATCGACCAGACAACGACACACGTTTCGTTTTTGTCACGCATATACATCCGCTCGGTACGGTCGAGGAATGCACCTGCCCAGTCATCGTGCTTGGCAAGCCAGCCCTGATCCCAGGACGCGCCGCAGCCGTGTGTTTCAATATCCGCTTCATCCGCAACGTAAATGCCAAGCTCATTACAGTATTCGTAAAACGCGGGATGCTGCGGATAGTGGCTGGTGCGGATGGCGTTGAAGTTGCAGGCTTTGAGCAGCTTCAGCTCCCGCTCGATCTGTTCACAGTCGATGGCTCGTCCCTTTTCGGGATGGTACTCGTGACGGTTCGCGCCGCAGAACTGAATCGGTGCGCCGTTGACGCAGAACAGCCCGTCGATGATTGCCGATTCCCGAAGACCGACCTTCTTTGTGTGAATTTCCACAGGAACATCGCCCTCGAAAATCGTGATGACCAGCTCATAAAGATACGGATTTTCCGCGTTCCATGTCTCGGGCGACGGCAGATCAAACTTAACGGAATTTTCATGATCGAGCTCACACTTGCGCGTTCTGCGGTCAAACGTCAGCTCCGCACGCAGATCACATCCCTCGGTGCGCGGATAGAGAACAACCGCAAGAGAATTGGTTGTCGTCTTACATTCATAATCCCAAAGACCCGCGCGGTTTTCAAACAGCAGATAGACATCACGAAAAATGCCGTTTGCCATCCACATATCCTGGTTTTCCATGTACTGCGCATCGGAATACGTCCAGATCTCCACACAGATGTCGTTTTCGCCCGCCACAACCGCATCGGTGATATCAAACTCTGCGGGAATACGTGAGCCTTTGGAAAAACCGATGTATTTGCCGTTGATGTAGAGATTGAACGCGCCGTCAACACCGTCAAAATGGAGCGTCGTCAGACGGTGCTTTGCCTGTTTTGACAGGACGAATTTCCGACGGTAAATACCGAGTGGATTGTCATAACCGACATACGGCGGGTTGAACGGGAACGGGTAGTCGACGTTGGTATAGCGCGGCACACCGTAACCGCAGAACTGCCACTCCGACGGTACGGGAATGTCGTCCCAGCCATCGAAATCGCCGACAGCCGCAGAACCGTCTGTGTAGTCAATGTCGTTTTCAAGATACAAAAATTTCCATGTGCCGCACAAAGACTGCACGCGCTCGGAGTCTTCCTTTGTGCGGTAGTCCACGCCCGACTTCTGTGCCGGAAGCATGACAGACCGCGCCGGCAGTCGGTTTTCGTGCTGAAGTTTGGGGTTTTCAAATTCGGGTCGCATACGTTTCTCCTTTGTTTCTATTGAGAGATGCCGCGGCTCAAACCGCGTAGGGCGGGGGCTTGCTCCCGCCGCATTGGCAAATTATGCAAAAATGTTTTTATTTCTTCTTCAATAATTTGATTGGCAACGTGATTGGTGATTTGACACGCATGCACTTACTAGCTGCAATTTGAACAATGTGAATACTTAAATCAAATACCATTTTCTTATGTTTTGGATCACTCAACCAAGCTTTTGCTTGATCGATTTCGTTCTGCAAAAGATCTAATGCGATCTCTTTCAAATCATTTTTTACTTTTTCTGCTTTCTTTTTGTGTTCAAATTGAGCTTGTTTCTTGGACAAATCATCAGGAATTCTTATAACAGAAAAACCTTTTTCTTTAACAATTACTTCGACCTCATCTTCAAAAATAACCAAAGTAATTTGTTTCAATTTCACAGCATCAAATGATGTGAAACACTCATATGCAATTTGGTATGCTAATTCTTTATCAAACCCGTTGTTTCCTGCGGCAAGTAACGGAAAAGCTACCGTAGTACATCCGAGACACTCCGCAATATTCAAAGCAGTCAAATAAGCAGAACATAGCAAATTATACTCATTATGTTCTCCATCAACCCAACGTGGCACTACCGCATGAATAATATATTTTGCATGTAAGTCAAAAGCCCGGGTCGGAATCGCACTTCCAATATCACACGGTTTTTCCTTCTCACATTCCTTTGTTAAATTTTTACGTCCAGCAGCTTCGAATATTGCACGCGATGCACCACTGCCTTCTTTCAATTGTTCATTCGCTGGAAGAATAATAGCATCGGCTGCAATATTCACAATATTAGTTCTGACGACATTAAATTCCATATTTCTCTCCTACAGCATTTATATCTTTATCATCTTAATTTCAAGCATTGTTGGATATCATATCATACGGCGGGAGACAAGCCCCCGCCCTACGCGGTTTTTGTCACCGTGTGCTTCTATCTCTTAAAATACCGTATTCCCAAAATACGCTCTGATTTCATCCTGCGATGCTTTTACTGTTCCCGAAATCATCTGATCCGAACCGCCTCCGCGACCGTTCAGCGCGGCGGTGATTTCCTTTGCCCGTGCACGGAGCGGGAGATTCTGTGCACCGATGACAAAGCGGTAGCCGTCCGCGTCATTGCCTGTGAAGACACCGCAGATACCGCCGCACTTCGTCACACACGCATTGAGTGCCGCGCGGAGCGTATCATTGTCGGCGTCGTCCAGAAACAGACAGAGATTGCCCGCAGTCTCTCTGACACCCGCAAGCTGATATTCCAGCAGCGCGCGGCGCAGACGAATGATTTCCGATTTCTGTTCCGATACGGTATTCTGCACACGGCAGAACGCATCATACGTTTCCTCCGGCTTTGCGGACAGCGCCTCGGATATGCGGGAAAGCTCCTGTGTGCGCAGATAGGCATCCGCGACGGCACGTTCTCCGCAGACGAGCGTCAGACGCATCCCGCCCTTCCAGCGGACAGCACCGATGATGCGGATGCATCCGACCTCACCCGTATGCGCAACGTGCGGTGCACAGCAGGCACAAACGTCCCAGCCGGGAATCGTCACAATACGGACATCCTCGGTCAGCTCCAACTTCGCGCGGTATTCCATACCTGCAAGTTCGTCTGCTTCCGGATAGGTCACCACGACGGGGACATTTTCATAAACCGCGCGGTTTGCCGTCAGCTCCACCACGATCAGCTGCTCACGCGTCAGCTCCCCGGAGGTGTCCAGCGTCATCACCTCATCGCCGAGATGGAATCCGACGTTGTCATATCCGTATTTTTCATGCAGGATTCCCGACACAATATGCTCGCCCGTGTGGTTCTGCATACGGTCAAAGCGCTTTTCCCAGTGGATAACACCGTCAACCGTATCACCGACCGTCAGCGGCGCATCGGTTGTGTGAATGACAACACCGTCACGGATCTGTACATCGGTCACATGAACGCCGCCGAGTGTTCCCGTGTCACAGCCCTGTCCGCCCTGTTCCGGGAAAAAAGCGGTGCGGTCGAGGACAACGGCATACTTTTCCGCACCGAGCGTCTCACAGGACAGCACCGTCGCCGAAAAGTCTTTTATATAGGAGGATTTGTTATAAAGCAGATTGGTCATGGTCAAACTCCTTTGTATGGATGATCTGATGGTGAGAGTTCCCTTTCCCATCGGCGGGAGCAAGCCCCCGCCCTACGCGGTATTTATATCCATCATCTTTTTTAATTTATTTTACCACATAACCCGAAATGAATCAAGGTTTTCTTGACAATTTCTTTGTGCTGTGTTAAAATTAAGGTATGAAATAAAGTCATCGAAAGGATCTTCCTCATGAACAAATATTATCTTGAAAAAGCCGATATCAACAACCCCAAACTCTATGAAACCGAAATCGTCTCCGATACCGTCGTGGATATTCTCCCCGACGAAACCGCCTTTTTCGGTGTAAAAACCGCCAACGCCCGCAAGAATGCAGAGGTGTTTGTGCCGGGCGATACGTTTGTGCTCGACTTCGGTCAGCATTGCGTCGGTACGCTTTCCTTCCGTATGCGCCACGATGACCGCTATCTCGATGCGCCCGTCAAGGTCAAGCTCCGCTTCGGCGAAACCGCTTATGAGCTGTCCCGCGATTTTGCAAGCTATCACGGCGGTCTTTGTTCGTCTTGGCTGCAGGAGGACATCATTTCCATCGATTTCCCCGAAATTGTCACCCTGCCCCGCCGCTACTGCTTCCGCTACCTTGAGGTCACCGTCATCGCCTCGCCGCGTCCCGTGCGCCTGACCGACTTTGCCGTCCGCTGTGTCACCTCCGCCGACTGGTCAAAACTCGCGCCCCTGCCCGCAGATACCGATCCCGTGCTTGCCCGAATCGATGCCGTTGCCGCAAAGACGCTTGCCGACTGTATGCAGACCGCATACGAGGACGGACCCAAGCGCGACCGCAGACTGTGGACAGGTGACCTCCGCCTGCAGGCTCTGACCGACTATTATCTGTTCAAAAACGACCGCCTTGCCCGCCGCTGTCTCTATCTGTTCGCCGCGTGCGAGGAAGACGGCAAATACCTGCCCGGATGTCTTTATCAGAAGCCCGCTGTGTTCTTTGACGACGGCATGGGCATCACCGACTACGCAATGCTGTGGTGTTCTGCCCTCTGCGACTACTTTGAACATACCGCCGATGAGGTGACCGCGCGTGATCTCTATCCCGTGGCACAGCGTCAGATGGACCTTGCCTGCTCGCTGATTGACAAAGACGGCGTTCTGCAGTTCCTTGACGGCTGGTTCTCGTTCATCGACTGGGCACCCGCGATTGAGCGCCGCATCCCGTGTGAAGGTGTTGTCCTGTACTCGATGGAAAAGATGGCAGCCCTTGCAAAAGCCCTCGGCGACGATGCACATGCCAAAGCATGGTCGGACAAGCTCACCGAAACCCGCGCAAAGGTATATGACAAATTCTTTGATGCCGACCGCAATGCGTTCTACAATGCCGACATCGACACGCCACAGTATTCCGTACAGTCCCAGGCATGGATGATTCTCGGCGGTGCGATTGCAGGGGAACAAGCGATTTCCGTTCTGCGTGACTGCCTTGCATCCCCCGACGCACTGAAGCCCGTCACGCCGTACATGCACCATTATGTCGTTGAAGCGATGGTCAAGCTCGGTATGATGGAGGAAGCAAAGGACTACATCAAGTCCTACTGGGGCTCGATGATTGCAAACGGTGCCGATACGTTCTGGGAAGCGTATGACCCGAAGAATCCCGAGCTGTCGCCCTACTCCGACCCGATTATGAACTCCTTCTGCCATGCATGGAGCTGCTCGCCGTCGTATTTTATCAGAAAGTATTTTATTTGATCGGATTCGTTCCTCCTACATTTGCTATGCGGGCGATTCGTGAATCGCCCCTACAAGCACAGAGAAACAAAACCGAATCCCAAAGTTGTCAACACCCCGAAAGGAGCCCCCATGACCTCCGAACAAATCACAACCCTCCACGACATTCTTGCCGCCTCCGAAAAACTCGTCTTCTTTACGGGCGCGGGCATTTCCGTGCCGTCAGGGATTCCCGATTTCCGCTCGGCAGACGGGCTGTATATGCAAAAGGAATTTGAAGGAGCAACGCCGGAGGAGATCATCTCACACACCTATTTTTATCGTCATCCCGCCACATTCTACCGCTTCTATCGCGAGAAGATGCTCTACCCCGATGCGCGTCCCAACGCTGCTCACAAGTGGATTGCTTCTTTGCAGAGTGATACACGGCGTGTCAGTGTCGTCACGCAGAACATCGACGGCTTCCACACAGAGGCCGGCTCGGAAACCGTGTACGAGCTGCACGGCACCATCCACCGAAACCTCTGCCCTTTGTGCGGCGCGTGCTATTCGCTTGAAGAATTTCTGTCCAATCTTGATGACGACGGCATCCCGCGCTGTCCGCGTGACGGCAAAATGCTCAAGCCCGATGTGACGTTATATGAGGAACCGCTCGATGGCGAAACCATTGACGGTGCGATCGACGCGATTGCTTCTGCTGATACCATGGTCATCATCGGTACGTCGCTCGTTGTCTATCCTGCCGCATCGTTTGTCCGCTATTTCCGCGGGGAGCATCTGATTCTCATCAACAAAACGCCGACCGATTATGACGGTATGGCGGAAATGGCGCTGTATGAGGATGTCATCGATGTGGTAAACGCGCTGCAAAATCGCATCTGACATTCGACATCGACAAAAACCGCACCGATGTCGGATGAAATGTTCGTTTCTCTTCTTGATTTATTCACATTTGTGTGGTATAATATAAGATACGAAAGGAGCGGATGGTATGGCAGACAAGAAACCCGACGGCAAAAAGATCATTGCCAACAACAAAAAGGCATATCATGACTATTTCGTCGACGAGACGATGGAAGCCGGCATCCAGCTGTTCGGCACAGAGGTCAAAAGTCTCCGATGCGGCGGTGTGAATCTTAAGGATTCGTATTGCTCCATTGAGGACGGCGAGCTGTTTGTGACGGGTATGCACATTTCTCCTTACGAAAAAGGCAATATCTACAACCGCGACCCTCTGCGCGAAAAGAAGCTGCTCATGCACAAGCGTGAGATTCTGCGTCTGCTCGGTAAGGTCGGTCAGGAAGGTGTCACACTCGTGCCGCTGTCGCTGTACTTCAAGGGGTCACGCGTCAAGGTGGAGCTCGGCATCTGCCGCGGTAAAAAGCTGTACGATAAGCGCGAGGATCTTGCAAAAAAGCAGGCAAACCGCGACATCGAACGGTATACCAAATCCAAAAACAGAGAGGACTGAAATCAGCCTCTCCTCGCATGAGATATCTTCTCCGGTATCTCTGCCGCATGGGTCCGTAATGGTTTCGACGGGGATTTTGCGGTATTGTAAGCGGGCCGTGCTTGGGGGACGCACGCAAATCTCCTCCCATCTTAAAATTAAACGCTAACGATAACGTTGCAATGGCTGCCTGACATCGGTTGACGTACCCTCGGGTGCGTGAATCGCTGTCAGCGGTGCTGCGGTCTTTTGTACCGCCCGTCCTCCCCGGGAGTACTGCGGCTCGGGCTTGGGCGTCAATCAGCAGTGCACGTGCACTCCCCGTATGTTGTTGAAGGAGTCATGCAAAAAACAACTGGTCAAGCGATAAGCCTGTCATTCGGCGTACCGTAAGACGAGATTCAAAAGACTGACTGCGCCCGGAGAAAGCGGTATCAACGGATTTTCGGACGAGGGTTCGACTCCCTCCGGATCCACCACGTGAATACCCTGCTGCGATTCGAACCCCTGTGGGTTGGAGGCAGCAGGGCATCTTTATTTTTATCCAGTAAATACGGGAGTTTTTTGATGTAGTTGTTTCCGCGCAAATCGGACAGCGAAAACAAAAAAGCTAAAAATCTCTGACAAAACACAAAAATTTCCGACCATTTTCGAACCCCTGTGTCTAATATGGTTAGGCGTCTTTCAATGAATAATAAGCAGTTTCAATTGAATTCGGCGCCTTATTTCCAAGTGCGGAATGAGGACGACTGCTATTGTACATATCAATATATTTTGCAAG
>JAFYTT010000017.1 GCA_017558715.1 Clostridia bacterium
ATCGTCGAATATGCAAAGAACAATGCCATTGATTTTGCCGTTGTTGCACCGGACGATCCGCTGGTGCTCGGCTGTGTCGATGCACTGGAGAATATCGGTATTCCCTGCTTCGGCCCGCACGCAAATGCGGCAATTATTGAGGGCTCCAAGGTCTTCTCCAAGAACTTAATGAAGAAATACAACATCCCGACCGCGACCTACGAGGTCTTCACCGACATCGCATCCGCGCTGGCATATGCAGAAACCTGTCCGATCCCGATCGTCGTCAAGGCTGACGGTCTGGCACTCGGCAAAGGCGTTCTGATCTGCGAAACGAGAGACGATGTCAAAGATGCTCTGCACTCCATGATGGAAGACAAGATCTTCGGTGCAAGCGGCTCGTCCGTTGTCATGGAAGAATTCCTGACCGGTCCCGAGGTCTCCGTTCTCGCATTCACCGACGGCAATGTCGTTCGCCCGATGGTCTCCTCGATGGACCACAAGCGCGCACGCGACAATGACGAAGGTCTGAACACCGGCGGTATGGGTACCATCGCGCCCAATCCTTACTATACGAAGGAAATCGCTGATGTCTGCATGGAAACGATTTTCCTGCCAACGATGAACGCCATGAACGCAGAAGGCAGAACCTTCAAGGGCTGTCTGTACTTCGGTCTGATGCTCACGCCGAACGGTCCGAAGGTCATTGAATACAACTGCCGCTTCGGTGATCCCGAAACACAGGTCGTTCTGCCGCTGCTGAAGTCCGACCTCTATACGATTATGAAGGCAGTCCACGACGGTACACTTGCCGATGTCGATGTCACGTTCGGCGACGGCGCGGCTTGCTGTGTCGTCTGTGCATCCGACGGTTACCCCGGAAAGTACGAAACCGGCTATCCGATGACGCTTCCCGAAACCACCGACACAGAAGCGGTCTATGTCGCAGGTGCGAAAATCAAGGATGGCACACTCGTCACCGGCGGCGGACGCGTTCTCGGTGCCGTTGCTGTCCGTGACACGCTGAAGGAAGCCATCGATGCGGCTTACGTTGTCGCTGACGGCGTAGCATTTGCCAACAAGTACATGCGCCGCGACATCGGACAGCGTGCACTTGCCGCTAAAAACTGACATTTCCGTCTGATATTGAAAGGAATCACATAACAGATATGGTATATCGCGTATTTGTAGAAAAAAAGCCCGCGCTGGCAGGTGAAGCTCGTTCGCTTCTTTCTGATCTCAAGACCCTGCTCGGCATGGAAGGTCTGACCGGACTTCGCATGTTCAACCGTTACGATGTTGAAAACATCGATGCTGATCTCTTTGCATATGCAAAGCAGGTTGTCTTCTCCGAACCGCAGCTGGACATCACCTATGATGAGCTGCCCTGCGTTCCCGGCGCATCCGTTTTCGCAGTTGAGTATCTGCCCGGTCAGTTTGACCAGCGCGCAGACTCCGCTGCTCAGTGTATCCAGATCCTCTCCCAGGGTGAGCGTCCCGACGTTCACTCCGCACACGTTTACATCGTTGAAGGCACGGTTTCCG
>JAFYTT010000115.1 GCA_017558715.1 Clostridia bacterium
GCGCCGACGTTCTTGTAAAGGGATGCCCAGTCCTGCGGCTGTTCGGTCAGCGGCAGGGGCTGTTCGACCCACTTGTCAATCGAATAGGTTTCGGCCGCACGTTCTGCAATCGTGCTGTCGGGATAGACCATATCCGCGCGCGCATCTCCGTGTGCGGATTCGACATAACGCATCATGCCGCGGTCGCCGCAGCACTCGTCAACGACGATCGCACCTTTATCACCGTATGCGATCCACTTTGGCAGTGGGATCGGCGAGAAGGTCGAAACCTCCATCTGCGCCGTGATGCCCGATTCGAAGCGGATGAGCAGCTTTGCGTAGTCATCCACCTCCGAGCGGATCGGACGGACATCGGCAAAGACCGACTTGACGGGCTCGCGGATCAGATCGAGCGTCTGGTCCAGCATGTGAATGCCCCAGTCAAGCAGCATGCCGCCGCCGTGATCGGCATAGTTGCGCCAGCCGAACATCTGACCGTTGCCGTCCTTGCAATGGATACGGTTTTCAAAGGAATGCACGCATCCGATCTTGCCCGAATCGAGCGCCTCGCGCAGGATCAGATAATCTCTGTCCCAGCGGCGGTTGTGGTGAACGGTGAACATCTTTCCTGCCGCCTTGGAATGCGCGATCATCTGCTCAACCTCGGAAACAGACATCGCAACGGGCTTTTCGCTCATCGCGTGATAGCCTGCATCGAGTGCGGCGCAGACCATCGGACAATGGTACTGATTCGGCGTTGCAACCAGTACGAAGTCAAACAGCCGCGAATCGAGAAAGTCCTGCAGGTTGTCAAACGCCGCAAGTCCGCGTTCCTTTGCGAGGTTTCTCTGGGATTCGCGCAGATCAAACACTGCCGTGGGAATAAAGGGAACATCATCGCGCATGGCGGTATCATAGTGATAGCCCGATGCCATTCCGCCGAAGCCGATATAACCGATTCTGTATTGCATAATTCTGTTCCTTTCTGTATGCAAATTGGATTGGTTTCATTGTAACATCCGCGCGGGGATTTGTCAACAGGTTTTCACGCAAATTTTTCTTTTACCATACATTCAATCTTTTGATACAGCATCTCTAAACGTGCTTTTTCCTCGGTTGACAAATCGGCATGTACGCTGTATGCCCAGATATCCCATGTCAGCGCACGCAGATCATCAGCAATCCGATCCGTAAGACAGGAAAGACGTTCTTCACCGTCCAACATCCAATAAATATTTCGTTCATAACAGGTTTCGATTTCCGGCAGTTCTTCTGCAATGATACGCGCTTCCGGGATTCTGTCAGTATCGCAGTAATGGCGGAACAAAAGTCTTCGTGCTTCATCACGGCACTTACTGTTCTGTGAATAGGTGAATATCCGATCAGCAATCGAGATAATTTCCGCATCATGAGCTTTGCAAAAATCTTCATCTTCACTTGCCGCGTACAATGCATACATCAGCGTACAGAGCAGACGGTCATTGTTCGGATAACGAGATAACCCCTCTCGCAGGACACGAATGGGTTGTTCGGTAATATTTCGATCAATTTGTGCGGATGTCTCCGAAACAATCGCATCGATCTCACGCTGTTTTTCCTGTTCGTCCACACCGAGCAGTTCATCTACCGTGATATCAAAGAAAGCGGCAATCTGCGGCAGCATGGAAATATCGGGACATGCCGTTCCGCACTCCCAGCGAGAGACCGCCTGCGGAGATACATCGAGATATCCTGCCAGCTGTTCCTGTGTGATATTTTTTGATTTACGCAACATTTTCAATTTTTCATAAAAAGTAATCATGGTATTTCTCCCAAATAGTATTGTAAGCACTTACAACAATAGTATAGCGGAAATATCCGAAATTGTCCAGCAACCGTTTCGATAGAGCAGCACAACAAATAAGAGATTCAAATCAGAAAAAATTCAACATCTCCGTGAAGTTTCCCGATTCCCCTTGAATGTCACGCTGTTTTATGATATACTATATTGTATATGATAGAAAAAACAGCCACGGAAGGAAATCACCATGACCATACTTGACCGCTGCCGCGAGCCGGCAATGCGCCATACCGCCATCGAGGTGGAATTGCAGCAGCCCGAGCTGATGAGCGACGGCGCACGGTATCTTGCCAAAATGCGGGAATACCGCGCACTTGCACCGATCGCCGCAGCTTACAACCGTTATCTTGCCGCGCAGACCGCCCTTGACGAAGCGCAGCTCTTACTCGACGAAGCAGAGGCTGCGTCCGATGACGAAATGGCGGCAATGGCACGCGAGGAAGCGGCACTTTCCCGTGCACAGCTTGTGCAGCTGGAACAGGAGATCCGTATTCTGCTTCTGCCGCGCGACGAGGACGATGACCGTTCCGTCAGTATGGAGATTCGCGCAGGTGCGGGCGGTGAGGAAGCGGCATTGTTCGGCGCGAATCTCTATCGCATGTACCGTATGTATGCCGACCGCATGGGCTGGAAGCTGTCGATCATGTCGATCAACGAAACGGAGCTGGGCGGCGTCAAGGAGATCACGTTTTTCATCGAAGGCGAAGGCGTTTATGCCAAAATGAAATACGAATCGGGCGTACACCGTGTCCAGCGTGTCCCCGAAACGGAATCGCAGGGACGCATCCAGACCTCGACCGCGACCGTTGCCGTCCTGCCCGAGATCGAAGACGTCGAGATCGATATTCCGAACTCCGAC
>JAFYTT010000116.1 GCA_017558715.1 Clostridia bacterium
CTGACCTCAAGGTTATCAGCGGTACTGATACCAACGAGTTCAACCCGAACGGCACGCTGACCAGAGCAGCTGCTGCGAAGATCGCATCCCTGCTCAAGGCTGGCGCATACGGTCAGAAGATCGAATGGAAGTCCAGCACCAGCTACTTTGATGACGTTGATCCCGCTCACTGGGGCAACGCGTACATCAACTACGCATTCCAGAATGGTCTGATGGAAGGCACCGGCGACGGCTTCAAGGCTGACGCTACTCTTTCCGTTGCAGAAGCAATCGTTATCGCAGTTAAGACTGCAGGCTACAAGTCTGAAGTTGCTGCTCTCAACGAACTCGCTCCCGCATCCTACTGGGCTGCAAACTGGATCTCTGTTGCTGATACCCACGGTCTCACCACCAAGATCAATGTTTTCGACTACTCTGCAGCTTGCACCAGAGCACAGTTCGCACAGATCGCGTACAATGTTCTGATCAAGGTTCCCGCAATCCTCAACGGCTTCGCTACTAACGGCGACTTCAGCGCATTTGCTCCTGTCGAAGTTACTGTTACCTCCGTTAAGGACAACAAGGTTTCCCTGAGCAACGGCAAGGTCATCGACCTCGCTACCTTCGAAGCAGCTCTCGCAGCTAACGGCATCGACAAGACCGCTGCTGAACTCAAGGGCGCTCTCATCAAGGTTACCGCATCCAAGAACGCTCTGTACTCTGTTGAACTCGTTTCCGGCGTCAACGTATACACCTATGCTGACGGCAAGATCGAGAACATGTGGAAGGACAACGACACTTCCAAGGAAATGCTCAACACCATCAAGATCGACGGCACCGTTTATGCAGTCAACACTGTTGACAGCTCTGACGACCAGTCCGTCATCGGTGCTACCACTGTCGTCAACGGTATCTACGTTGAAGACGAAACCGGTAACTGGGCAGCAGCTAAGAAGTTCCCGTCCTACTACAAGGCAGTTGCTTATGACGACGACGCTGACGGCGAATACGACCGCCTCGTTATCGACACCTACTACACTGCAACTGTTGACTTCGGTACCAACCGTAAGGGCAACGCAGTTCCGGACGGCGTTACTGTTGATGACATCACGTTCTACAACGATAACCGTTTCGTCAACCTCTATGACGACGACACTTACAAGTTCACCAACTACGACTTCGACAATGCAAACAAGAACGAAAAGGCTATCAACTACACCGGCGAAGCTATTCCGGACGAAACTACTCCTGTTCTTGTCAATGTTAAGTACAACGCTGACACCTCCAAGTATGATGTCGACGTTCTCGCAGTTGCTGAAACCAAGACCGGTGTTGCTACCAACCTGAAGGCTGGCAAGTACATCGTTATCGATACTCAGTTCAACTTCGCACCTGAATTCAAGGCTCCCCAGAATTGGGTACTCGGCCAGAATGTTACCATCTACACCATCAACGGCAAGTACGTTAACGTTGTTAACCCCGGCGTTGAAGTTGGTATGGAAACCTGGACGATCCTCGTTGACAACGTTACTGTCGCTGACGGCGTAGCTCTCATCGACGGTTACAAGTGGAACAGCAACGGTACCTTCACCGCAGTCACCGACATGAAGGTTGTTGGTTATGTCAACAACACCGGCAGACTCCTCTCCATGGGCTCTTATGAAAATAAGAACGCTAACAACACTGATTCCAAGACCTACGCTGGTATCGTTACTCTCGGTACTCTGAAGGCTGACGGCTCCAAGGATGTCACCAAGGTTGACTTCGCAGATGGCGCTCTCTACACCTTCGACGTAACTGCTGCTGGCGCTTACTTCAAGGCTTCTGCTGGTTCCATCAACGGCTACGAAGCAGCTTCCGCTACTTCCAAGGTTGAAATTAAGGGTCAGTACATCTACGAAAACGACGTTGCTACTCGCAAGCTCGCAGATGCATTCTCCGTTCTCGTTAAGTCTGTTGCTACCGATGCTGAAGTTAAGAAGAACGCATACGCAACTGATACCTTCTCCCTCGTTTCCTCCTTTAAGTTTGACTCTGTAAAGGTTGCTTACCTTGCTGATAACAAGACCTCCGTCTCCGGCGGTCAGACCACTACCAAGGTTGCTCTCGTTTACGCTACCAACGCAGGTAACACTCCTGTTGACGGCGTACAGACCAAGCTGAACGAAGGCGAAATCATCGTTAAGATCGCTTACGTTGAAAACGAAACCCTTACCGAATCCACCTACGTTGGTTCCAACATCATGACCGGTGAAAAGGTTACCATTACCGGTAATGCTTCTTCCAACTACGTAGTTGTTAAGGATGGTAAGATCGTTGACGCTGCTACCCTGTGGGTTGCTGACGCTCTCGAACTCGATGTTGCATTCACTCTTGATGTCAGAACCCTCACCGGTTACAACACCAAGATCGTTGATCCTTACAAGGATGGCGAAAAGAACTACCTCGCTTACAACATCCCGTCCGATTCTAAGAAGGCTACCTTCGGCGTTGACGCAGTCAAGTACTGGGCATACAACGCTGACGGCACCATCAAGGAA
Source organism: Clostridia bacterium (assembly GCA_017558715.1). GTDB lineage: Bacteria > Bacillota > Clostridia > Oscillospirales > CAG-272 > RGIG3925. Next base: position 2,520 of record JAFYTT010000116.1, read on the forward strand.
GCTGGCAAGCTTGATGACGTTCTGAAGACCGCTGGTACTGTAACCTTCCGTGGTTGCATCATCGACGGCACTGTCGTCATCCTCGACAATGTTGCATACAAATAATCAAGTTTCTTGATTGAAGAAAGAGCAGCTCACGCTGCTCTTTCTTTTTTCTTTTCCGAACAGCTCCGTGCTGTTCTTTTTTTGTGTTTTTTCATCCCGCTCCCAAAATCCGTCCTTTTTCGCGCACCGAATGTGGTATACTGATACTACGAAAAAAACAGGAGGTGCTTTGTATGCAGACAATCGGAGAGGAGAGAATTTCCACGGGGATGGTCACGGCGGAATATGCGTCGGGGGTGCTGACTTTGTCCATTGCCGGGGACATCGATCATCACGGTGCGGCGGGACTGCGGCAGAATGTCGACCGCGAAATTTACTATTACCGCCCGAAGCTTGTGCTCATGAAGCTGGACGGCGTGGAGTTTATGGACTCGGCAGGGCTTGGATTTTTTATGGGGCGGTATGAGTTGTGCCGCACGCTCGGCTGTACGTTCCGACTGATCGATCCGCCGCCGCGCATTGTGCGTCTGCTCGAAATGTCGGGTATGGACAAGAAGCTGTCCGTGGAAAAGGTCTACCGCGGGAATGGGAAGGAAACAAAAGGAAATGAGGGATAATCATGCCGAAATCGATACGAAAACACATCATCAACCAAATGAAAACCGAATTCCGCGCGATCTCCGAAAATGAGCGGCTGTCGCGTGCGATGATCTGTGCCATGATTGCGCAGATGGACGTGACGGTCGAGGAGCTTGCCGACGTGCGCTGTGCCATTTCCGAGGCGGTGACGAATGCCGTGGTACACGCCTACAGAGACACAAAGGAATCGGAGCCTGCCGCGGATAGCGTCGATGGCGCAGGCGATACATTTGATCACAGCCGCAATACCGTCTACATTCTGACGACCTTGTACGATGACCGCTCCGTGAAAATCATCATCCGTGACCGTGGATGCGGCATCACCGACATCCGCCGTGCGATGGAACCGCTCTACACCACCGACGAAACGGGTGAGAGAAGCGGCATGGGGTTTGCAATCATGCAGAGCTTCATGGACACCGTCCGTGTCAAGAGTGCACACGGGAAGGGGACGACGGTCGAGTTGCGAAAGAAGTTTGCGCCGCCGATCAAGGCATCCGCCGCTGTCGGGAAAACGGAGGAGTTGGCATCGGTCAATGTCTCGGATTCCCCTGATACCGGAAAAGAGACAAGTGAACAGGAGGACATTGCGTGACGGGAAGCGCGGCGGAGTCCACCATCAAGGATGACAATCTCACGCTTCTGCGGCAGTATCACGGTACGGACGATGCACGGGTGCGGGAGGAGGTTCTTGCGCGGATTGTCGACGGCAACTTCGGGCTTGTCCGTGCGGTGGCAAAGCGATACACCGACCGCATTCGCCATCACAGCGGCATTGAAATGGAGGATCTTTATCAGATCGGGACGATCGGCATGATCAAGGCGGTGCGGAGTTTTGATTTCTCGTACGAAACGACGTTTTCGACCTATGCCGTGCCGCTGATTGTCGGTGAGATTCGCCGTTGTCTGCGCGATGACGGGATGGTCAAGGTTTCACGCGATGTCAAACGGCGCGGGTATCTCGTCTGGCAGGCAAAGGAAGCGTTCTATCAGCGCGAGGGACGTGAGCCTACGGTCAGCGAACTTGCGGCGGCATCGGGTGAGGACGAGGGGATGCTCGTCTATCTGATGGATGCGGCGGGACCTGTTGCATCGCTGTCAGAGCCGCTCGGCGGTGAGGGCGATGAGGAGGGCTTTGCCTTGGAAACCGTGCTTGCCGATGAGGATGATGCCATTGAGCGTCTGACCGACCGCATGACCTTGTCCGCCGCCGTCGAGAAGCTTTGTGAGCGTGACCGCATGATTCTGCGTCTGCGGTATGAAAAGTCGCTTTCCCAGCAGCAGACCGCCGCCATTCTCGGACTGTCACAGGTCAAGATTTCAAGGACAGAGAAGAAGATTTTTGCGTTTTTGCGGGAGCAGATGGGATAAAGAATACAGAAAGCGAGACGTGCCTCATTTAAGAGGTGCATATCTCACTTTCTTTTTTTATTTCGTTTTATATACAAAATACAGTACACACGCGGTCACGAACAGCGATACTATACCGTTGGCAAGCAGAACACTGTGTAAAAAATATGATCATGTTGTTTCAGCGCCGATGGATTCCCCTTTAATCCTTTTCTGACTGCAAAGCGGTTGTATATCTGTCCGGGGATGATGAAAGCAAAGAAGTACAGCATCGGATTTTCAAGCGTCTGACCAGCGGAGATTGTCTGAAACAGCTGATAGATGAAATATCCGATGACAGCAGTCTGAAAAACTCTGCAGAACAGGTGCAGGCAGTTCAGCCATGTTGGCAGTTCCTTATTCCATAGCTTCTTCATACTCACCGAATCCTTTCAGTATTTCCGCTGTTTTGCAGATTTCATCTTCTGTGGCATCCCAGTAGAATTTCACTTCCACAATCCGATTACCCCAGCACACAAGATAAGAATCCAGAATACTGTCGCTCCAATGAAGCTGATATGCCGCATCCGCATTCCAGACTGACGGATCGATCGGCTCAAAGTGGTCGGTGAACACAATTTCTCCGTTGACTTTTTTGTCATCCTGACGGGCGTTCAGAACGGCTTCCTTAATGACATCAAAGAATACTGGTATTTTGACTTTGGTGATACTGTATTCCAAATCTTTGTTGATATCCATGGGATCGGTTGTGTTGTCGGGAATGTTGTTCTGTTTATATTCGTGGTAGGAGATCAATGGTGTTTCCTGATACCGTGCTTCCTTGTTCCATTTGGAAACGGTTGTCTCCCTGATATCTTCGATACACAATGGAAGCGGGTCATCATAGAATGTTCTTGTTCTTCCGTATAGTTCATAAGTCCCGGCGGGTTCTTTTTTATCGGTGAATGACAAATTCCCGCTGAAAACGGAGATCATCAATCCGACAAAGAAAGAGAGGGTCATGACGATCACAACTGTAACAGAGAGAAAGCGGGTGATCTCGCGCGGCCATCCATGTTTCTTCATTTTTGCTTTAATCATGTTGCCGGAAAACAGAATGACGAACAGCACCGAAATCCATAACAGTGAAAAACCGACGGAACGGGATGACATGCTTATCCCCGTATACGACAGCAGCATACACAAAAGGGAGAGTGCAAGCAGACTATACCCGACGAGCGGTGAAGTATGAATGGGCAAAAAGATACCTTGATCTGCTAATTTCACAGCGCGATGTTTCCATATCAGGCAGGAAAGAATTTCTACTATATGCGTGAACAGGAGCAGAGTCCACATGGGAATGGAATAGAAGTAGAATGGGTCGGAAAGATAATTGACGGGATCACGCTGAAGTTGGGAGAATTGCGTAAACAGACGAAAAATGATCAGCGCGAACATAGATAACTGCGACGGCAGGACACGCTTTTTCATTGCTTTCCAAATCGTATTTACCTGCGTCACTGGTTCGGTATCTATCGGTGTTGCATTTGCGTTTTCGCTGTAATAGATGTGTACGATATCAAATCGACCGGCAAGTGTCCAACCATCCTCGGCACAGTATTCCGCTTTGATTCTTTCACCTTCTGTCAGATCAGGATCGAAGTCGGATGCACCGGGAAAATAGGTGACGGCAAAGCGGAGTTCTTTCGGCTCTGCACGCTTGAAAGTCCAAAACAGACTGCCTGTTTTTTCAAACATCCAGCCTTCCGCCGCTAACGCTTCCAGCTTTTTTGCGGTCGCCGTGGGATTGTAAATCGAAATGGTCCACAAAATCTTTTTCGTATCTTTCATTTGTTCTGCTCACCTCCGAAAATCATATTATAGTCGGCTGTCTGACGGCGAAGACGCTCGTATTCACCCGCCAGCATCGCTTTCCCTTTTTCTGTGATGATGTAACTGCGGCGGCGACCTTCTGTCCGTGTTTCCGCGATGATTTCTTCTTCGACAAACTGTTCCAGCAGATCGTACAGTGTTCCAGAGCCGATGTTGACTCTGCCGCCTGTCATGTTCCGTACCGTTTCCAGAATGTCCATTCCGCGGCATTCCTCCTTCATGCACAGCAGAATATAAAACATCTGCTCGGTGAGTGTTTTGAATCTGGTTCGCGCCATGTCTGCACCTCCGCTTCTCGATAATCGAGTTACTGTAATCTTATTATAATCTCGATTATCGAGTTTGTCAAGAGTGTTTGCAATATTCATGATTTGTTTACAATTTGTTTGAGAAATTGATTTTTCGTATTTATCAAGGACAGAGAAGAAGATTTTTGCGTTTTTGCGGGAGCAGATGGGATAAGATGTCATCGAAAACAGAGAACCGTTCCATACCTTTTCGGTAAAGAACGGTTCGTTTTTTTGAGGGCTGCTTGCGGCAGTCCATTGGTATTGGGTTGTTGCTTCCGTTGTGTACGCGGCTTTACTGTGCAAACCGCACGATTCTGCATTCTCGCGCGGGAATGGTGATTGCAGACGTGATGGAATCGGGGCTATCTGCCGTATCGTCGTACGGGTTATAAATCTGTACGGTGTTCCATGCGGATACCGTGCGGAAACGGATACTGCCGCAATACGGGGTATCTGCCGTATTGACCAACAGAAACGCTTCTGTGGTTTGGCTGTGTTTGTGGAGGGTGACAAGCTCGCCGTCCGACTGAGGTTCCGCTGCCATGCAGTGCAGGTCACGGAGGATTGCCGGTACCTCGTCGAGTGTCTCCGGTTCGAGGATACGGTCAAAGGCATCCGTCTTCGGCGCATCGGCACACGGCGGAACGATCAGGATGCGGTTCATGCCATCCTGCGGCAGGGTTCCGTGTTCCAGCACAGCGTCACTGATGAAATGGAAGTCAATACCGGCGCGGCACAGGACCACGGTGCAATGGGTCAGGAAATCATCGATACGGCGCAGAGCATCGGAGAGCGGCTTTTTCTTTGAGACGGAATCCGCCGGATAGCACTCCTCCCAATACTTCCGATTGGGAACATAGACGTAAACCGTTCTGATCGGTTCCATGCCGTCAAGCGGCGCAAGCAGACGCTCCGTAAAATCACAGCACGCACGTACATCGTCTTCTACCATACAGAATTCCGTGTAATACGATGTGAATCTGGTTACGCCGAGTGCTGTTTCCAGTGCCGTTGCAAGCATCAGGGCGGATTTCGTGATCGGGAAGATGTCGCGGCAGATATTGGAGGCTTCGATCATGACGTCCGTTTTTCCGTACAGCTGCGCGGCAGAGGCGGCAAATTTGATGGCTGCGGCGAACTTGAAGATTTTCTTCGGCGACGCATACAGCATATCACAGCCGGGAATATCCATGGTGCCGAGCTGCTCCAGAATGTCTCCATGCATATACGGGTGAATGGAAAAAGTTTCCTCATAGAGAAAATGACCGCTGTAAGCCGTTCCCGCACGACGGCAGAACGCGGCATACGTCTCCCCGTAATTGTCACGGAACATGGCGGACAGCGTCTCCCAGAAGTCTGCGCGCACGGCTTTGCCGCGTTCTGTGTCATCGGCGAACAGAAGCGGAAGCGCGGGCATCAGGTCATAGCCGTGCTGTTTTTGGAACTGCGCCGGCAATGCCTCACTCCAGGGAATGTACGGAGAAAACGTGATATCAGGGTCGGGCAGGTCGTAGAGGCGGAACACCTCGGTTTGCTGCTGTACGACGAAATCACGGTAATCGCGCCGATAGTTTTCGCGGCAGAGTCCGGGAATTTCCGGCTCATCCGTGAATACCGCTTCGATGACAGTACCGAGATCGGATGCGTCTCCGTAACCTTTGTAGGTTTTCTCTAAAAAGGCTTCGGCGGCAGCGCGGTTGAGCGTGTCGATATAACGGCGGATACCGCGTGTAGCGTGGGACGTGGCGCAGAATTCAAAGGCGGATTTGCCGAAGAACGCATACAGGCGCAGATTACGCTGTCCCTTGCAGTCATATAAAATACCGCCTCCGAACGTGGTGCTGCTGCTGACATCTGTCAGTGTGTCGAACATGGGATTGCCGTTTTCGTCAAGCGCACAGAGATATGCCGCGATGACACTGCTGTAGCCGTGCGGGCTGTTCAGACAGATGAGTCCCAGCTCGTCCGGCTCACAGCAGAGCATGGCAAGCGCCTTGGCTTCCAGCGTCGGGTGCTCGTGGGGAACGATTCCTCCCGCACTGCCGCTGGGATAGAACTTTTCGTCGTAAATCCAAACGCGAAGTCCGAGCTCCCCTGCATAGCGGATCAGCTCCAGCGTTTCTTTCATGCTTTCCTCGGTCAGATATGCATCATAGGACGGTGATACCGCGACACCGCCGTAGCCGAGCCGTTTCAGCCGCAAAAGGCGTTCCTTGGGCGGCGGCAGCGGGATATCCTGCGGAAAACAGCAGGGAATGAAATGAAAATCGTGTACCAGCTCGATGGGGCGGTATTTGGTGTTGTCATGCGCGTTCATGGTGAAAGGATCGTTCTCTCACGCCATCAGCGCGCGCAGTTCAGCCGCAAAGCCTGTGATATCGGGGTCTCCGTGCAGTTCGATGTAGTCCGGACCCAGATAGCACGCGAACGTGGACATATCGGTGAAGCCGAGGTCTTTGTAATACGCGATGTCTGCCTTGACGACATCCTTGTCCTCGGTGAAGGGCTTGGGCGGTTTGGTCCAGCCGGAGTAGAGGGAGTTGTCCAGCCAATAGTCGAGAACCTTGGCAGTTTCCGTGCCGAACAGCTTCAGAAGTGCGGCTAAATGCTCGTTCTGGATGCGGTTCTTTTCGGCATCCTGGGAGTAGATCGGCTTGTGGAAGTCACGCTCGATCGGGGCGTATTCGAGGAAGATGCCGTCGGCGGGCTTCACTGTGGTCGGCGGAACGAGACAGTCGACGTAGCCGAGGTATGCAAACGTCGCATCGGGAATTTCCTTTTTGATTTCGGCAAGGACACGGTTGGCAACGTGCAGCTGCTGATCGGACGGAGAGAGCTTTCTGCAGTTTTCGCAGTGGCATCCGCCGCCCTTAGCATCGTCCATCCAGAAGAAGAAACGGTTGGTCGAGCGGTAGAGCTTCTTTGCGGCGACGGCGGCGTTCTTTGCGTAGAAGTTGAGGGCATCGTCGTTGGTGACGCAGAAGTTGAGGTCGGAGACGCGCTCGCCCGCCTCGTTCATGCGCTGCCATTCGGGGTGTTCTGCAAATGCGGACAGCGGCATCAGGTAGCGTCCTGCGTGCATTTCGTATTCGATTTCAATGCCGAGTTCTGCGGCACGGTCGAGCAGGGCACGGTATTCGGGCGTTTCGAGTTTGGCAAGCAGGTCAGCCATGCTTTCGTGCGCAAACTGACCGCCAACGGGATGCAGACCGAGTCTCGGAATACCGAGTGCGGCACAGCGGTCGATCCAGGTGTTGTCGAGTTCGTCCGGGTGGATGAGGACGGATCCGGTGTAAGTGGTGTTCATAATGATAGACTCCTTTCGGGGTTGAAGTTCGGGATATCCGGGTTTTTGATAAAGGATGATACTATGATTTTGTACGGTTTTGGCTGTTTGGAGGATTGTCCATCGTGTTTGGTTGCGGCGATAATCTCCGCTGTCACGTTCTTCAAAAACAGAACGGCAGAAGCAGATATCATTTTCTCTGTCAAGGAACAAAAAACAGCCGATGCCGGACGGTGCGTGATATAAAAGGTATTGTGCTTCTATTTTTGAGTGAAACGGAAGGTGATCCGCACGGTATTCATACAGTTCAAAATCACCTTCGAAAAAATCGGGTAAATGACAGAGACAGCGAAGGCGTCCTGCGATTTTCTCCTGATAATTGCGGCTTTTGCCAATCAGCGATCCGTCCAGCTTGCCGGAGAGAAGTGCTCCGATCAAACGTGCTCCGTCGAATTGCTTTTTGTGCAGTTTGAAATCAACATCGGATGCGTAATGCATACCTGATAAATGAAAAAAGTCAGCAGCACGGAATCGGATATGCAGTGTCCGTGTTTTTCCGCGCCGCCCGATGACGATTTGGTATTCGGTATCGGACAGGCTGTCCCAGATGACAGCCGCGCGGTATAGCGAATCCATGATGACAAAATCCTCCAAAATAAAATGGCTGCCGCAAGTACAAACCTGCAGCAGCCGTGAGTACGTTCTTTCGGCAAAGCCTATTCAGCCTGCGGTGTACCTACCCGAAGCAACGCTCCGCATACAACCGAAGCTGAACCGGAAGTATGCTTCAACGCGGCGAATAACAGTCAGCATATGCCGCTGTTGTTCTTACAGCATCATTATACTGTATTTGGGGTGATTTGTCAAGCCCTGCGGTGGAGAATTTACAAATTTGTAACGCCTGATTTCCCCGATTTCAGTATATGAAGTTTTCTCGGTATTGATACGGATGTGTATCGTTACACATCTGATTCAAGCACAGAAAATACTTCACCCAGCGCATCGGCGATCTCATGCGCCAGAGGAGATCTTGCACCCATGCGAGCGGTGACGGATTCTGCTGCGCGTCCGTGCAGATAAGCGGCGAGTGCGGCGGCATGCAGCGGCTCACAGCCCTGTGCACACAGCGTCGCCGTGATCCCGGTCAGGACATCGCCCGAGCCGCCTTTTGCAAGTGCGGAGGTTCCGGTCGGATTGAGGAACGCGGTTTTGCCGTCGGTGATGACGGAGCGGGTATTTTTGGCATTGAAGATCATGCCTGTCGTTTTTGCGTAGTTTGCGGCGCAGGTGATGAAGTCGTCGAGCAGTGCGGGCAGGGAAATTCCCGACAGGCGGGACATCTCGGCCGGATGCGGCGTCATGATGATGGGCGGGAGAGGGGCGGACGGATTGCCTCTTCGCTCCCCGATGACTTCCCATTGCTCGTCAAGGTACGACATGAGATTGAGCGCATCGGCATCCAGTACGGTCGGGACGTTGGTCTTCTCCAGAACATCGGAAACGATGGAACAGGCGAGCATCGACTGTCCCATGCCCGGACCGCAGACAATGGCAGACGCACGGGAAACCGATGCTTCGAGCCGCTCGTAGATCTTGAGACCGTCATCGGAATTATATGTAGTCAGAATTGCCTCGGGCAGAAGCGTCTGCAGGGGAATGCGGTTTTCCTCGCATGTGAAAATCTCAACGAGTCCCGCTCCCGCACGGTACGCACCGAGGGCTGACAGGTATGCCGCGCCGCACATGTTCTTCTCACCTGCGACGATCAGAATTCTGCCGTAGATTCCCTTGTTGGAGTCGGGATGACGGGCGGGGAGCATGGCGCGGACGTCGTCATCGGTGAGGGTATAAACGGGGAGACCATCCTTTTGACCGTCGAGTGGGGATGTGGGGATTTCGATATCGAGGACGGTCAGCGCTCCCGTATACTGTGCGCCGGGATACAGCAGATGACCGCGTTTGGCATTGTTGATCGCAAGCGTGTGGGAAGCACGGAAGGTATGGGCGCTGATCTTGCCTGTATCGGCGAAGATGCCCGATGCGATGTCGATGGCGACGGTCGGGATCTGATGCGAGGACGCATACGCATTTGCCGCGTCGATCAGATCGGCGGATACTCCCGTGATCTCGCGTGTGAGTCCGATGCCGAAGAGCGCATCGATGATCATCACGATCTGCAGTTTGTCGGTATCGCGCAGAAACGCATCGGCTGAGAGGACGGGAACACTTGCCGCACGTGCTTCTTCATAGCGGTACGCACATTCCTCCGAAAGTTTACCGTCATCGGAAAATGCGGGGACAAGGACCGTATCGATCCCGTACTCGCGCAGAAGACGTGCACAAAGGATGCCGTCGCCGCCGTTGTTGCCGCTGCCGCAGAGAATGACAACACAACCGTCGTCAGCTTGTGCATCGATCATCTTCCTGACGGCATCGGCACAGGCACGTGCGGCACGGTACATCAGGACGCGTGAGGGGGTATGGGTTTCAATCTCCGTGCGGTCGCATAGAAACATTTCGGCTGCGGTTAAAATTCGATTCATGATGGAACCTCCGTTGTCCGGCTGTTGGGAATGGTTGACAGTGATGGTTGAGCGGATGCGGCTCCTTGTCTGTGGGAGCGCACATCCGCTGCAGAAGAACGGGGAAACGTATTTCAAATACAGAAATTACAAACCGTTAATTGTTCGCCGTGAAGGCATCGATGGTTGCCTGAACGTCCTTGTCGACCTTCTTGGCAATCTTTTCGAGCGTGGAAGCAATGGTGTCTTTTCTCTTGTTCAGCAGTTCCATCGTCGTATTGAGCGTGTTGCCCCAGTTGAAGAAGTAACCGACGTCGAAGACCTGGCTGTCGAAGATCAGCTGCAGCATTTCAGCACTGTCTGCATCGCGGATGGACTTGACCAGGACGAGGTTTTCCAGGTAAGCGGGAGAGATTTCCTGCTTGCCGTATGCAGCAAGGGCTTCCAGAATCAGACCGGAGCGGTCGGGATTGGTAACGGTCATAGGAATGGAGATCAGAGAAGTCGAGTACGCATTCGCCTCGGAATAATAGCGATCCTGATCCTCGGAATACTTCGGCATCGGAATGACACCGAAATCAACCTCAGAGCTGCGCTGCTGCACGATCGATCTTACCATGCCCCAATAGTACAGCGCATTGCCTGCAGCCCAGTGGTTATAACCGCCGTTCTGCGCGTCCTGGGTCTGGTTATAGGAATACTGCTTATCAACGAGCTTGAAAACTTTATTAAATGCATCGACGAAGAAGTCGTCGGTCGCCGTATAGGTCGGGACACCGTCTTCATCGGTCTTACCGACGGTCGCGCCGGTAGCGAGCATCATGGAGAAGATTGCATCCTGCCAGAATGTGAAGCCCCAGCGGTCGAATTCGTCCTGTACGCCATTACCGTCGATGTCGCCGGTAACTGCCTTACAGTTTTCAATCATCTTATCCATCGTCCATGTGCCGTTGCGGACATCATCATAAGGGTTGTCAAGGTCAAACTGCGAAACGATCGATTTGTTGAACAGCAGTACGGAGATACAGCTGTCGTCACCGGTCGTGATATCGCCGGAGCAGAAATAGACACAGTCATAGAAGGACAGCGATTCCTTTGCGTTCTGGTTCCACCACGGCTGGTCGAGGTTGATATACTTGATGTCATTCATATCCAGCAGATAACCCGATGAAGCAAGACCGGCCTGACAGTAGGGCGAGGTGTTGATCGCATCAAATGCATTGTCGCCAGCCATCATCAGCTTGGTCAGCTTGTTGTACATTTCACTGCCCGTGTTGACGGTACTGGATTCACCGCACCACATCAGCTCCAGATCGACGTTGTACGTGCTTTCGATGTAGTCCATGCGGGCATAGATCGCATCGTCGACGGGATCACCCGTGGTGGCATCGATGGTGAAGTCATTGTTGTAGTCCTGACCGCGCATGGCGATGGTGAAGGTTTCGCCGCCGAAGTCCATATCGGGCAGCTGCGGGTCATAGATTTCTTTGGTTTCGACGGCTTCCGTGACAGCCGTATCGACTGCCGCTGTGGTATCGGCGGGGGTTGTCGGAGCAGCGTCATTGCCGCAGGAGGCGATCAGCGGCAGAAGCATAGCAGCGGTAAGAATCAGGGTGCGTGCGCGATTTTTTGTGTTCATAATAGATTCCTTTCTCGTTGATTTTCTATTGCGCGAGACATATAAATAGATTGATATTATCTTATCACATTTTCCGTGAAATTGCAAGAGGAATCGACTTGAAAAATTCGACATTTCGCGATGTGTTTCCGTTCCTGACGAAAAAGAGCGGTATCATTGCCGTTTTTTTGCCAAATTGTTAAAAATTTTGCAACTTTGCGAAAACCCCTTGCAAAATGTGCGATTTTCGTTTATAATATATACTGTGGAAGAATGGGTATCAAAAATCCCGTGCTCCAAAAAACAAATCACGCAATCAATTATTATTATATTAAAGGAGATAAACAACATGACCAACAACAAGCATGTCCTGTCCTGGATCGAAGAAATGGCCGCTCTTGTCAACCCGACGGAAATCGTTTGGATCGACGGCTCCGAAGAACAGGCAGAAGCTCTTCGCGCAGAAGCTTGCTCCACCGGCGAGCTCGTAAAGCTGAACCAGGATCTTCTCCCCGGCTGCTATCTGCACAGAACCGCTGTCAACGACGTTGCACGCGTCGAAGGCAGAACCTTCATCTGCACCTCCAAGAAGGAAGATGCAGGCTCCATCAACAACTGGATGGATCCCAAGGAATGCTACGAAACCCTCAACAAGCTGTATAAGAACTCTTATGCAGGCAAGAAGATGTACGTCATTCCCTACTCCATGGGTGTTGTCGGCTCCGACTTTGCAAAGATCGGTATCGAGCTGACCGACTCCATCTACGTCGTTCTGAACATGCTCATCATGACCCGCGTCGGCAAGAACGTTATCGAAGCTCTCGGTGACAGCGCTGACTATATCAAGGGTCTGCACGCCGTTGCTGACTGCGACGAATCCAAGCGTTATATCTGCCACTTCCCGGAAGACAACACCATCTGCTCTGTCAACTCCGGCTACGGCGGAAACGTTCTGCTCGGCAAGAAGTGCTTTGCACTCCGTATCGCATCCTACCTCGGCCGTAAGGAAGGCTGGATGGCTGAACACATGCTCATCCTCGGCGTTGAATATCCCAACGGCGATGTCAAGTACATCTCCGCTGCATTCCCGTCCGCTTGCGGTAAGACCAACCTCGCAATGCTGATCCCCCCGAAGGCATTCAAGGAAGCCGGCTACAAGGTCTGGACTGTCGGTGACGACATCGCATGGATCCGCGTCGGAGAAGACGGCAGACTGTATGCCATCAACCCTGAAAACGGCTTCTTCGGCGTTGCTCCCGGTACCAACGACAACTCCAACCCCAACGCTCTGCTGACCACCAAGGAAGGCTGTATCTTCACCAACGTCTGCCACGACCTCGACAACAACACCGTTTGGTGGGAAGGTCTTGACAACAATCCTCCCAAGAACGCTCTCAACTGGAGAGGCGAAAAGTGGGATTACACCAAGTACGACAAGGCTGACAAGGTCGGTACCTCCGGTGCTCACCCGAACTCCCGCTTCACTGCGAAGGCTGTCAACTGCCCGTGCCTGTCCTCTGAATTCAACTCCCTCAAGGGTGTTCCGCTGTCCGCAATCGTCTTCGGCGGCCGCCGCGCAAAGACCGCTCCGCTGGTTTACGAATCCCGTAACTGGCAGCACGGTACCTTCGTCGGTTCCATCATGGCTTCCGAAACCACCGCAGCAGCTGCAGGTGCAGTCGGTGTTGTCCGCCGTGACCCGATGGCTATGCGTCCGTTCGTTGGCTACAACATGGGTGACTACTTCCGTCACTGGCTCGATATGGGCAAGAAGATTCCGAACGCTCCCAAGATCTTCCACGTCAACTGGTTCCGTACCGACGACGAAGGTCACTTCATCTGGCCGGGCTTCGGTGACAACCTGAGAGTCCTTCTCTGGATCCTCGACCGCTGCGAAGGCAAGGTTGACGCTGTTGAAACTCCCATCGGTTTCGTTCCGAAGGCAGAAGACATCAACATCGAAGGTCTGGACGATGTCACCATCGACACCATCCGTGAACTGCTCACCATCGACAACGCTTCCTGGCTGGAAGATGTTGCGAACATCAAGGAATTCTACGCACAGGTCGGCGACCGTGTTCCCGCAGAACTCTACGACGAACTCGCAGTTCTCGAAGCAAACCTGTCCAAGTAATTTTATACAAGTCCTCACAAGGAGCTGCTTTTGGCGGCTCCTTTGTATTTGCCGGTATGTCATGCAATGCATGACAAATTGCCGCATCCGGGTGCTTGACAGATTGCTGGATTTGTGGTATCATGATGACCAGAAAAGGAAAAAGGAGACTACCCATGACCCTTGGACAACGCATCCTGCAAATCCGCACAGAACACAACCTCTCACAGGAGAGCTTCGCCGAAAAGCTCGGTACGACGCGGCAGACCGTGTCGCGCTGGGAGCTTGACCAGACGTATCCGACGCTTGAAAACATCGTGCGTATCAGCCGTATCTTTTCCGTCACAACCGATTCCATGCTTCGGGACGATATCAGCACCTTTGATACCGATTCGGATACGTTTGTCTGCGGCGTGTACCGCAGTGCAGACAGGGAACTGGTCGAAACAGAGCAGTTTGCGATTCTTTATTACCAAACTGCTGATGAAACAATTCTCGGTA
>JAFYTT010000117.1 GCA_017558715.1 Clostridia bacterium
TAAGAATTGTTATTTTTCATATTCGGTCTTTCATAATTTGTTCATATTTTAGTGGGTAAGATATTCCTTATTTTATTATATCACATCTGATCAGATTTGTATAGTCATATTTTCAAATATTTACAGGAAATTTACGGAAAAACGTGAAATTTTGAGTGTTACAGCAAAGAAGTAGGGACAGGCGTCCCCGACTGTCCCTTTATCCTCGATATGATATGAGTGTATTAAAATCCGTCTTATTGATCAGTATATAAATCATCGTAATACCATCGCATTGGATTTTCATAGAGATATCGGACGTGTTTTTCATAATCTTCCTGATTGCGAATGATATGATCATAAGCTCGTGTCTGCCATATATTGCATCCGTATTCTTTATTGCAAAAACGTTTGAATGTCGATAGAAATTGCGAAAATACGCTGTTTGCTCGCTCAATGTTATTAGTAGGGACAGGCGTCCTCGACTGTCCGTTATCAGGCGTCCTCGACTGTCCGTTGACACCTGACCGTACCATTTTCTGTTTTTCTTTGATAAACAACAAAAGGTGAATGTGGTTTGGCATAATCACATAATGCTCAACGGACAAATGCTCGTAAAAGTCGTTTAATTGTTTTATATATTTTTCGGCAATTTTTCCGTAGGCTGTCAATTCGATTTTGGCGCGGTCGATGAGGGGAGGGCAGGGACAGTCGGGGACGCCTGTCCCTGCAACGTGTGAGAGGATACATTTTCTGTTTTCGGTACATATTGTGATGAAATATACGCCGACTGTATTATAATCAAACGTCTTCAGTCGAGGCGTTTTTCTGTTTTTGAATTCATCCATATTCATCACCGGTGATATTATAATATTTATTGTTTAGAATTAAGTTCCTTTATCAGACCTTCTGTAGTATAAAAATATGCAAAAGAAACACGGTCGCCGCTTGAAATTTCAATGATTTCATTGTTACGAATACTGGAAATTTTCATACCTTTACTGAGCGTCGGTGATAATAAAAAACACGGTTTGATTTCGATGTTTCCTTGAGAAGATGGAAGAAAATTGTTGAAATTGATGTTTGTGTGTGTTTTCGATTTGTATTTCGTTGCATAAGCAATCGATGGCAGTAAAGAAAAGGATAAATCCTTTAGATAATACATGTTATTGTCCCCAAAACGAAAATGCTTTTTGGGGGAAAAGAACCCGAAAAGTTTGATGGAATAGATACATCGGTTGGTTTTAATATACATGTCATTGCTGTATCCGTTGATATTTTTGAAAAGTGAATACCAACGGTGAAGTTTCATTTCAGCACCGATTTTTTTAGATAATTTTCGTAATCTGAATAGCAAAAAAATGCGCGAGATAATAAACCTGAATATCGGTAAAAGAACTGCCATGAACAGGAGCAATATCACATATTTCATCTTGTGTCTCATCCTTTTCTGAATAATACATATGGGTCTGTTCCTTATTTATTGTATCATATCTGATTGAATTTGTATAGTCCTTTTTCAAATATCTGCAGGAAATATTCGGAACATTGTGAAATTTTGAGTGTGACGGTAATCAATAATGTAGGGGCAGATGTCCATGATTGTCCCTTATTTCAATGCAGACACAGGGACAGTCGAGGACGCCTGTCCCTACAACACGTGAAAGAGGATATTTTCTGTTTGGAATTCATTCGTATTCATCACCGATAATATGATAACATAAATTCGGCAGAGGAACAATTCCGCCTGCCGAATCATGTTTGATTATGATTTAATTTCTGTCAATGCCTGCGCGCGCGGAATGTAGGACTTGAACCGTTCCTCCTTGCGGACACCGTTGAACCAGTCCCAGCCACCCGGCGCGGTCAGACCGTAGTAGAACAAATGCTGCTGATTGCCGAACAGATATAAAAGATCACTCGAAATCGGTTCGCGCTTGCCGCCCTGAAGATCCAGCCAATCGCCGTCTCGCTCGACTGTGATATCACCCCAGATCAAAGGATCGCCAAATTCCAGCGGTTCACCTGCGGGAATCGACAGCCACTTTTCCATCGGTGCAAAGGAGCGTTCCAGCCATTCGTAGCCCTCGTCGTTTCTGCCGCAGCCGAACAGCGCACATGCAAGACGGAATGCCGTCGATGCGTAAAATCCGAGCCATGCGCGCGGAATCTCACCGTTTTGAGAGAGTCCTTCGAGCATCTCCAGCCGATACTTGTTCCATGCAATCGCATTGTCAGGTGCACCCCAGTAACGGCTCGGACGACCAAGGAAATGCATCATCAGACGGATGTTGTTGAGCGCATGGACGGTGCGGGATTCGTCGTGCTTGCCTTCGTCCCACAGCCGCTCTTCAATCTGCTCGCTGTCAATGGAGGAATATTCCGTGATGCGGTCGGGCGTTTTGCGGACACCGGTGCGGTTTTCAAAGATGACCGTCATACTGTCCTCATCTGTGACATAGGTGTACTCAACACCGGAAAGATAGCCGTCAGTCAGATCAAGCGCTTCATATCTGCGGATAAATCCGTCGCCGAGCGGCTGATAGCCCTCGCCCGTTCCTTCATAGGAAGCAAGCTCATATACCACGGTTCTCGCGCCGCCGAAGAGCATGTTTTCCACACGGACAATGCCGATACCGGGTGCAAACGTGTAATTCTTTTTGCCGCCGCGGTACGCAAGCCCGTCCTCATATCCTTGTGTATCGATACACACGTGCAGACAGTTCTTAAAGGTGCCTGCCGCGGTTGTCACGGTACCGCCGTCCTGACAGACGATCTCTGTGCAGATCGGCGTTCCGTAATGCTCGGAATGAATCGTGTGTTTCGTTCCCGCAGCCCAGTCCTCCGACCAGATACAGCCGCAGTCATCGTTCAGAATGTCGTAGATGTCGTTGAATAACAGCTGATGTGCGGCAGTGGATTCGATGTTTTTGAGCTCAAACGACCACAGGAAATTGCCGTCAAAGCGGATCTTTCTTCCGTCCTCCGTGACCTCTGCCGAATTGCGGGCAAAGAAGTTCCAATGTCCGCTCATGGCTGCCTGAGGGTTGAATTCCTTGTTTGTGTCCATGATGCGCTGTGCCACATCACAAGCTGCGGCGGTGTGCGCGATTTCCACAGGCGTGTGGGCAAGTGCTTTCGCGCGCTGCATATAGTGCGTGACATCCTGCACATGCTCGCCGTCCCAATAATCGTTGCGGATTGCCAAGATCATATCGTGCCAGCTGTTCTCGTCGTAGGACAGCCGCTCCAATGTCCATGTCTGCGCAAGCACCGCACGCTCTTCATCGGCAAATGCAACGGTAATGCGGTTTGTATGGGTGATGACCTCGGGCGCATAACCTGTTGTATATTCCCACACATTGCCCGTGGAAAGCGGCAGATATCCTGTGCCGCGCACGGTGTATGAGGACAGGTTGCGTACCTCGCAGATGCCGTCAAAGTGTTTTTCCTGTCGGACAATACCGATGTTCTCTGCGTAATACGTCACATAGGTTTCCTCGTGGCGAACGACCTTCCATACCTGACAGTCATCAAAGGTACCCGCAGGTGTGGTCACGGTTTCTCTGTCAGCGAGGAGGATCAGAGCGGTTCCGTCACTGCCGACAAACGTCTGACCGATTTCGGCATCGGCAATCCGATAATGTCCGTCGCAGGATGATGCATTGCGGATGACAAAGTCTGCATCCAGGTCAACCGAGCACAAAAGTCCCTTGCCGAACCAGTTTCCGGTATAGCGGCGCGGCATACCATTCTCAAAGCGGATCTCCTCCACGCCCGCACGTGTCCGGTAGGTTTTCTCGGGCTTTGCACGGTAAACAGTATCAAACAGCTGCTCCTGTTCCTTTGCCGCACCTGCCCATGTATGCCAGAGAGAATCCACGCCCGTCAGACGCTGTGTCATTTCAAAGGCCTCGATGGCGTGAGCCGAATCGTTTTCCTCGGAGTACAGCTCACCAAGCCACAGCCATTCTCTGGCACATGCATCGGTAAACCCATTCTTTTCGAGCATGGGGATCTGGACATCGCGGATAAAGTTGATGCGGCTTGCTCCCCAATATTTCTGATCCTCGGTCGAGACGATAAATGCCATGACCTCGTCGTTGTGTCCGCGCATTGCCGCTTCCTTGATACGGGCAAACAGGGCATCGTTTTTCGTGCCGGGGAGCCACCACCAGCCGCGCATCAGCACATCTGCCATCGCGCTGTATTTGGTTTTTTCCTGCGTATCGGAGGATTCGGGTAAGTTTTCTACCTCGGAAAGCACATCATTGTAAATGGCTTCAAAGCCGTTTTTGTTGTTCTGATACTGCCAGCGCTTGAGTTCTTCCACTTTCTTCATGACACGGCGTGTCAGGGTATCATTCATTGTTTCATCCATTGCACAAAGTTCTCCTCTGATTCGTTTTCGTCCGTCGTGCAGCTGCCATTTGACCGTACCCTCGGAAATTCCGAGCATATCGGCAATGTCTGCCACAGACCGTTCCTCAAAATAATACATGCGGATCACCGCGGCGACACGGTCCGGCATACCCGAGACGGTTGCCTGTACGGTATTCTGTTCCCAGCGTACCGCCGCACGAACCTCGGGGTTTTCGTTGGCATCGTCGGACAGTACACCTTCAAACTCGTCCAGCGGCAGATATGTACGGTATCGCACGATCATGTTTTTTGCGCAGTTTTTTGCGATGCGGCATACCCATGCGCCGAATTTGTTCGGGTCATGCAGGAGATTGAGTTTCATCCATGCGGTGATAAACGCGTCCTGTGCCGCATCTTCCGCAAGATATTTACTGTGCAGCACCGTGTTCGCCGCGGCAATGACAGCGTGCTGATAGCGGATGACCAGCATTTCATATGCATGCATATCGCCTGCCAGGGTCAGGTATACGAGTGTTTCGTCTGTCGTGTTGTGATCTTGTATCATCTGCGATCCTTTCCGGTAATGTGATTGAACTGCGGCACATCCGTGTCACAGTCTGTTTGAGCGCTCTGATGATATGACACGAATCGGAGAGATTTGGTTGGGTGATCGGACAAAAAATTATGGAAAATTGCAAAATCCCGCTGTTACCATCGGCACAACGGGATTCACTTTTATATCAGAGATATTTCTTTAGGATGCCGAGCATTGCCTGATTGTCATCGGACAAGGGCAGATTGGGCGCAAGCGATGTGACGATGGTACGCGCGGTTTCCTCATCGAGTGCGGCAAGGAGCAGCTGCATGGCGATGCAGTCATTCTGCGCGGCGGCAAGGTCGATGGCGTTCAGCCCGCGTTTGTCACGGCGCGTCGGGTCACCGCCGGATGACAGAAGCGCTTCCAGAATGGCAGGTCTCTGACGGCGGCAGGCACAGAGAATCAGCGGCGTGCGGTTATTGGCGTTTTCCACGGCATCGGGATTGAAACCGTGAGAAAGCAGGAACAGCACAGCGGCATGATTTCCTGCGCGGACATGATGATGCCCGACCGAATAAAACATCGGGTGACGCAGAAACTCACGCATCTCCAGCGGTCTTTCATACAGGCGGAATACAACTGCCATGCAGTCGACCTCGCCCGACAGCAGAAGATAATGGAACAGATTCTGAATTTTTTCTCCGAATCCGTCCACGGTGATCTCGGTGAACTTATTTTCTTCCTGCAGGGTTGGGCGGAATCGGGCAAGCAGCTGTGGAAATGCCAGCAGCAGGCGCGAGAGCAGGACGTGATTGCCGCAGGAAATGATGGAGGCGATCAGCGTGGTCAGCGTATCGGGCGTATCACAGCCGACATCCTTCATCAGCGTATCGTAATACTTGGATACAAACGCAAGCGCACACTGCCACGGTGTCCGGCGATCGTCCCACGTCGGCTGGATCATGCAGTCGGCGATGGTGACCCCCATGACATCGGGCACAAAGTAATCGTCAAAGGTCAGATTTTCTGCCGTATCGGGGTCGCACAGCGTACCGTAGGTCATCGGATCAAAGGAAAAGGGAGATTCGTTTTCCAGATACAGCTGGGTACCTGCGATACCGAACTTGTCCTTGGCATCGAGATAGAGCTGTTTGGTACCAACGACGATAAACCGTCCCGAATACGGATCAAAATAGACCGCCGCCGCTTCCTGTTCGGCATCATTTTTGATGCGCGGCAGAATTTTCGTATAATAGACATCGACAAACGACTGCGGCGGAACACGGAGCATTTCACCGTCGCGGCAATTCTCGTCTGCAATCAGATACGGAAATGCAAGAATCTCACCGTCCGCACGGTAAAGATATCCGATGCGCGGTTTGATGAGATGGTTGCGGGATGCGGGATAACGGCGATGCGGCTCGCGCTGAAAACGGACATACGATTTCAAGGCGATTCTCCTTTATCAGATCAAGGTGACCTTTTCCATGGTCATGTCGATGCGCGGGCGATCCATACCGTCGGTCTGGACGGAGGCAATGCGGTCGACGACTTCCATGCCTTCGACAACATGACCGAATGCTGCATACTGACCGTCAAGGAACGTTGCGTCCGCATGGCAGATAAAGAACTGGGAGGATGCGGAGTTGTAGCGCTGAGAACGTGCCATGGAGATGACACCGCGCTTGTGGGAGAGGGGATTCTTGATGCCGTTGACAGCAAATTCACCCTTGATGTTTTCGTCGGAGCCGCCCATACCGGTGCCGGTCGGGTCGCCGCCCTGAATCATGAAGCCCGCGATAACGCGATGGAAGATCAGGCCGTCGTAGAAGCCCTGCTTGGTCAGCTTCACAAAGTTCTCAACGGTGATGGGCGCGATTTCGGGATA
>JAFYTT010000118.1 GCA_017558715.1 Clostridia bacterium
ATATTGCGCGCGACAACCGCATCGTTGACGATGTCACCGACATGATCTTCCGAGCCGATCGAATATTTTTCAGCTTCCGGATGGACATAGATGGCGAAGGTGCGTCCGCCGAAATCGAGATTGTCGGGCAGATTGTCCTTGATGTTCGAACGGTCATTGGGGTCTTCTGTTTCTGCGGCTGCCGCTGTTGTTTCTCCTTCTGCGGCGGTTGTTGTGACGGTGGTGTCCGCACCTGTGTCAGATGCACAGGATGCAAACAAAAGCGATGCCAGTAAAAGAACGGTAATCTGTCTGATCTTCATATTGAAATCCTCTCAATGTATCTTTTTTTGTTATCTTATGCTTTGATTTTTGTATCTGCCGCCTGCAAATATTCCGCGAGACTGTGTACGGTATTGCCGGCAAGGTCCTTTGTTGCAGATGCACACACCATCGAATTGAGGATGGCTTCCTCCGTTGCCTCACCGACCGCGCGGAACACACGGTCAATGATATTTTCGTTGATACAGCGGATGGTCATCATCTCACGCTCCGGTGCAATGACATTCGCCGTTGAGAAGCCGAGGAAAACCTCGCCGCTGCCGTGTCCGATATAGGAACCGAGTCGGGTAATACCGACCGAACAGCGCCGGACAACGCGTTTCAGCTGGCGGGCGCTCAACGGTACATCCGTGGCAAGCACAACAATGATTGAACCCTTATCACACTCCGTACCGTTGACCTGTGCGAGAATTTCATCATCCAGCGGCTGTCCGTTCAGCCGAAGATCCCTTGTTGCACCGTAATTGGACTGCACAAGAATGCCGACGGTATAGGTTTCTCCGTCTATGGTCACCGTGCGGGAAGCGGAACCGATGCCGCCTTTGAAGCCGTAGCATCCTGTTCCCGTTCCGGCACCGACGTTGCCTTCTTCAAAATCCACATCAGCGGATGCAATCGCTTCCATGACGTGCTGTTTTTTGACAGGACGGTCAATGATTGTATTCAGAGACGCATCGTTGCATTCACCGACCACAGGATTGACGCTGGTGGCACGAACGCCTTCGTCCTGACAGCGGTTTACGGTATACTCGACCAGCGCATCCGCAACAAGCCCGACATTGAGCGTATTGGTCAGCGCAATCGGCGTTTCGAGCGTACCGAGCTCATCGATCTGCACGGTGCCGCACGTCTTTCCGTAACCGTTGTGGACAAACGATGCCGCAATCAGCTTATGGGTAAACACATTTTGCTCCGACGGCAGAATGACGGTGCAGCCGGTCTGATAAAGCGCCGATTTGATCGTTGCGTGACCGACACGGACACCGCGGACATCCGTGATCTTATTGAGCGGTCCGCGCGGAAGCGTACCGCTGTTGATGCCGTAATCTTCAATCCGTTTCTGATTCATAATATGGACTCCAATTCTTTATATCAATTTCAAAAGTGTCTGTATCAACAGGATGACTGTCACCAAAATCAGCATCCGATACACCAGTTTTTTCCCTTTTTTAACAGCAAGAGATGCGCCGATATAGCTTCCGATGATATTGGCAGCCGATGCAGGCAGTGCCACCGCATAAAGTATATCCCCGGAACGAATATAGCTGATCAGAGCAATCAGATTCGATACCACAATGATGATCTTCCCGTTCCCAACGGCAACATGCATATCGTATTTGAAAATCACCGAAAACAGCATCAATGCAACGGTACCGCATCCCGGTCCGAAAAATCCGTCATACATGCCGAGAAGCAGACCAAGTTCGATACACTGCACAGCATGTTTTTTATTGTGTGGTAATTTTTGAATCCCCCTGTCGGTAAAATGCAATTTGCACGTCAAAAGCATCAGGGTGATGATGAAACACATCGCTGCGATGATGATCCATGTTTTCACACTGTCGGTCAGATGCATCATCACATGCGTCGAAACATTGGCACCAAGAATCGCGCCGCAGCAGGCGATCAAAGCAGGTTTCCAGTCTACCAGTCCGCATTTTACATATTTGGCAAGCGATGCACTTGTCCCAAGAAAACTCTGCAGCTTGTTGCATCCGTACGCGGCATTGATCGGAATACCTGCAATCAAATATGTCGGCAGGGAAATGATCCCGCCACCGCCCGATATACCGTCAATTATACCTGCCAAAAACAACATCGGACAAATAAACAGTACAATTTCCCAAAAACCCAAATTTTTCCACCTCTTACTCTTGATTATACCATAAAATTATGATATAATCAAATCATAATTTTTGATTGATGCTATAAATGAAATTTATAGTTACCGCAAGATGATTGGTTTTGGAGAAGCGTTTGGAAAGGATTGGATCGTATGTTTGAAAAAAAGGAATATATTTATACCGTATATAAGGAAAAGAATCTCACAACAGCAGCAGAGAAGCTGTTTGTAACGCAGCCATGTCTGAGTGCGGCGATCAAACACGTTGAAAAAATGATCGGGATGCCTTTATTTGAGCGGCGTACCAAGGATTGGACACCAACCAGAATCGGATACGAATATCTGGCATGTGCTGAAAAAATGATGGAAATCGAGCGCGGCTTTACTGAGAATATTGAAAACATCCATACGCTGAAATCCGGAAGTATCCGTATCGGCGGTACAAACTATGTCTGCTCTTATATTCTGCCGATTATTGCAAATGCTTTTTCGCAGGAGTATACAGGAATCGATATTTCCATATCAGAAGCATCTTCTTTGGAACTGGTGAAAATGCTCCGGGATGACAGAATCGATATCATTATTGACAGCTTTGACTCCACAGACGGACCATTTGAATTCGAGGAGCTGACAGCGGAAACCGTTTTGCTCGCGGTTCCCATGACCTGTGACAGCTATTCCAAGACAAAGGAATACAGCGTCAGTGCCGCCGATATCTATCACGGAACGGTGACTGCAGTCGATCTCCCGGAAATTGGTCTCTCCTCGTTCTCCGATGAAAAATTCATCCTTCTGAAACGCGGCAACAGCATGTACAAGCATGCGATGGCGGCATTTGATGCGTGCAGCTTTATTCCGAAGATCAGATATCAGCTGGATCAGCTCAGTACATCCTTCCGTCTTGCTGCATCCGGAAACAGCGTTTGCTTTGTGACGGACACGATGTTCAAAACACATCTGTATCAGGAGGATGTTGCGTTGTACCGTGTCAAGGGTGCAGGAACCAGAACGCTGTATGTTTCTCATAAAAAATCGGAATATCCATCGGTTATCATCGAGAAATTTACGGAAACGGCACGTCAGGTAATATGGCAGCTGCCATGTCAATGAGGAAGTATACAGAAAGGAAATCAGAAACGCGGGATGATTCGGATTCTGATTTCCCTGGAATTCTTATAATTATTGGAATTGCGGTTTCTACAGATCTTGCGCATGGAGAACGTATTTTGTACGGAGCGGGACATGGGAATGCTGGCGGTTTGCGCCTCATCATATATGGGGTAACTTTCACTTGCAAATCCTGCCCATTTGATGTATAATAGATGCAGTCAGGATCTGACCTATCATAATAGAGAATCGGAGGCAGTCATCATGAGTACCATCAACAAAACATATTTTCAAAATGCGCGCGTCGGTCTTTTTACACACTATACGTATGCAACCTATGCAGAAGGAAAAGGTCATAACTGGGGCGGTACATGGTATTCCGCCGACAACAGCCGCGGTGCGGTATCCGCAGAAGAAGCAGCGGCATTGTTTGACGGAGAGGCATATGCGAAGGTGGCACATGCACTCGGTGCGGAATATGTCGTCTTTACCGCGGCACATGCGGGCTTCAATTTGCTGTTTCCGTCAGAAACCATGAAGCGCACCGGATGTACGCAGAAATGCTCCGAATCCTCCGATGTGATTGCCAAGCTGATTGCCGGACTGGCACCCTACGGCATACCGCTGGTACTGTATCTTCCGCCCAACGATGCCCATGATATCAATGATGCAGAGCTTGCACAGATGGGATGGACAGACGATGCTGCACGGATGGCATTTCTCAAGGAGCTGATCCGCGAAATCTACGACCGATACGGCAAGGACGTTGCAGGCTTCTGGTTTGACCAGTGCGGTCCGACGGCAGATGTCTGCGACTGTGTGCGCGAATGTAATCCCGATGCGGTCATTTTTATCAATACAGGCATTACGGGCAATACGGAATGGCATCCTCTGTCCGATATTCTGGTATCGGAATATTACGGCTCCATTGAAGGCTGTGATTCCGATACCCTTCCGACCCATTATTCGCAGGTCAACCGCCAGATCGGAAACTGGTGGGCAACCGGCGGTAAAGCTCCGACAGACGCAAGAAATCTGTATCGGTATACGGTTCGCACTGTTGCCACAGAGGGGCAGTATAACGCCGGCATTGCATGGGCCTGCGGTCCGTATCTGAACCAGACCTGGGAAGACGGTGTACAACCGCTTTTGCTGTCACTCGGTGAGCTTTTGCACGCGCACGATGGCATCTATGGAACAATTCCCGGAAAAGCCTATCCGACCTCCCCGAATGCGCTCCTTGGATCGGATGACTGGGGTGTTTCCACAGAATCCCCCGATGGCTCGATTGTATATCTGCATGTACTGAATCTGCCCAAAGACGGTGTTCTCAGACTCGGTGTACCTGCTGACGGAACACGGTTTGATGCAGCCGAATACAACGGTTGTCCTCTGGTACTGACAGCTGTTGAGGACGGATATACTGTCGTGATGCCGCAGGATTGTGATCGAATAGATACTGTGATTCGGTTGTATCGGTGTGTGTGATATGTTATCAACCATACTGAGTCGCTAATATGCATATTTATCTGTTTGAGAAGATCGATGGACGTATTGACATCTGAAAAGAGCGGGATGGAGTTATTGAGTTCGCAACGGGTGTTGAGAGTCATAATTGTGCAATATCGATTATATATAATTTTATTATGAAATGATTAGACCCGAGGTGGCGAAAGATGTTATTTGCTGTTGATTATAATGATAATCGAGTTCATATTGATGAAACACATAGTAATCAAGAGTATTATTGCCCCTATTGCGGTGC
>JAFYTT010000119.1 GCA_017558715.1 Clostridia bacterium
CACATCGCCCTGCGTGTTCCAGAACAGATTGCGGTTTGACACAATTGCACCTTCCTCCAGCGGCATACCGTATTCCGCAAGCATCGGTGTGCCCGTGGAATAGACAATATTGCCCGTGAACATGATCGACAGATGCGGTTCCGCACGGGAAACACGGAGCACATTGTCATCCGCCATTGCAAAGATGTTATTGCGGACAACATTGGAGGTGCCGTAATGCTGATGGTAGCTGTTGGACGAGGTACGGTAGCAAAGATTGTTTTCAAGCAGGATTCCAGCCGAGCCTTCGTCGGTATACAGCGCCCAGCCGCCGTATTCCTTGCACTTGATATCATGGATGCGGTTGCCGGAAACCACGGTACCGGGCTGAGAACCGAGCAGATAGACACCGCCCATGTCAGACAAAAAGCCCTTACCGAGATCATAAATATGGTTGTTGCAGATGCGGTTATCGCGGCAGACGGTCTTTGCATAGCCCCATGTCCAGCCGACGGAAACACCGGTATAATAGAGATCGCCGATTTCATTGTGGATGATATCACATTCGGCGGCATGCATGAGCAAAACACCGCAGGCGGAGAAATACCGCTGACCGACATGGGTGATCTTACAGTCAGAAACGGTGACGCCGCGCGTCATTTGGTGCTCGGGTGCGCCCCAAGCGCCGCCGCAGATACGGACACCGCCCGCACCACCGTCATACAGCGTACAGCCCTCGATCTTGACCGAGCGGCATCCTTCCTTGATGTTGAAGCCGTGGACACCCCAGTTGCGAAGCGTACAGTTGGAAAAGACCACATTACGCACATAGGCTACTTCGATCGTACCGTGCGCATTGGAAACCGCCTGCGCATCGGAGCCGAAGACCTCACCTGTCTTTCCTTCCACATCCTGTCGGGAACCGTAATCGCCGCGGGTATCGGAGAATGTGATATCGGAAAAGCGCAGACCGGTTACAGGGTTTTCGTTCTGACCGGAAATGACAATCAGCTTTTCGGAAATCGGCGCACGGACATCGACGGTTTCTGCCGTTTCCTCCTCATTGCGCGGGATGTAGTAAAGCATACCGTTTGCGCGGTCGAGATACCATTCCCCGGGATTTTTGAATTGTTCCGCAACATTTTCAAGGATGTATTCCTGCTCCGGACGGATATTGAAGCGGGAACGGTAGGACATGGTCACGCGTCCTGTTTCACGGTCAAGCGCGGTAACCGGCGTATGCTCATCGATCCAGTAATGGTTGAAGGAAACAATGGTGTCCTCAAAGGCATAGAGGGACGCAAACTGCGCCAGGTCGTCCTCTTCAGCGATGAACCACGATGACGGACCGAACAGCGCCGTTGTCGGATTTTCCGTTTCCTTCATACGGAAATAGCCGCACGACGGCAGACGGGTCTTATCGGCATGAAGACCGTTTACCCACAGATCGGTAAACTTCCATGTGCCGTCCTTGACCTCGGGAATGGATGCTCCCAGACATTCCACACCGTTGAATGTCGTTTTTTCAAAACCGGTGATTTTTCTGCCGCCCGAAATCCGAACCTCGCCGTCACCGAACGGGACAAAGCTGACATTGGACATGGTGGGACGGAAAAACAGCGGACTTGTCAGACAGTATTCGCCCGCATGCATTCGGACGGTGATCGGCTGCAGCATTCCGCCGCCGCGCATCATATCAATCAGCTCCAAAACCTGCGCAAGCGAACCGCACGGTCCGCATCCAGGAACACGGTCATCGGGATACTTTCCGTTTCCCGAACCGCCGGGAGAAACATATAGTGTATTACAGTCACGATAAGAAATCATAACAGGAACTCCTCTCCGTTTATATATGTGTTATTATCAGTATATCACAGATTTGTGTCCGACACAAGAGATTTTCCAAAAAAGAACGGCATAAAAATCCGCTTTGTACCATACGATGAGATCAGAAGCACGATCATCGTTATGAAAGGATGCATGTTTTATGAAACATACTGTGTTATCCGCCATTTTATGTGCCGCTCTGCTCGGAGGACCGCTATTGTCATGTCCCACGTCAGCAGCTGATGTCCAAACCGCAGCCATCGAAGAAAACGCACCGTGCATTTCCCCAGCCATCCGTGTTCTGTCAGCACGTGCCGCCATGAAGAAAAACGGAACCGCCGATCAGACCATTTCCTTTTCACAAGAGGATTTTACCGCTGTTCTCGGATATCCGCCCACCGAAATTGTTCTGACCTCTCTGCCCGATCCAAAGGCGGGCGTACTCAAGCTCGGCGGAATGACACTTGCGGCAGGCTCCCGTCTGTCCGCATCGGTTCTGCAGGCGCTGTGCTTTGTACCGACCGTACCGGACGATCCGGTCTATCCCGTCAGCGCATCGTTTTCCTTCACTGCATCGGGCGGCGCGATTGAAACCGCTGTCCCGCGCTCGTGTATGCTGTATCTGTTATCCACACCCAATGCCGCGCCGACCGCCGCCGAACGGCATGTCACAACGTATGCATCCATCCCCGTCAGCGCCTCCCTGTCTGCCGCCGATCCCGAATTTGACGATCTGACCTATGAAATCGTCCGTCAGCCCAAAAAAGGTTCTGTCACCCTCAATACCGAAGACGGCACCTTTGTATACACACCTGCTGACGGGACACGCGGTCAGGATGTGTTCAGCTGGCGTGTCACTGACCCCTGGGGCAATCAGAGCGACATTGTCCGTACCACACTTTCCGTGCGCCGTGCCGATGACAGTCTTACCTATGATGATCTGGCCGGACATCCGTGCGCCGCGGCGGCAATGCGTCTGACCGAGGACGGCATTTTCAGCGGTACAACCATCGGCGATGTCAGCTTTTTCTCACCCGATCAAAGCATGACGCGCGGCGAATTTCTCGTATGTGCCATGCGCGCGGCAGGATACGGAGAGCTTGCTCCGACCGCACTTCCGATGTTTGCCAACGCCGTGGAAATTCCCGATTATCTGTCAGGATATCTTGCGGCTGCATACAGCGACGGCATTGTAAACGGCTCGGTCAACGCCGATGGAAGCATCGTCTTTGACCATGACGGAACGGTGACCCGTGCGGAGGCGGCCGTCATGCTGTATCGCTTGTTTGACATCGACACGCCGGCCGCCGTCCCTGTTTTTTCTGCAGAAGAAGAGGCATCACTTCCCACATGGAGCATCGGTGCATTTTCCTCGGTCTGTGCCGCCGGAATTATGAACACAGATCATCCGACAGAAGCCGTCAGCCGAGCCGATTGCGCCGAGATGCTTTCCGCGGCAATGGATTGGAACTCATAAACGAAAAAATCACCCTCATG
>JAFYTT010000120.1 GCA_017558715.1 Clostridia bacterium
GCATGCCGACCACGACAGTCAGCGCTGTGAGCAGGGACAACAAGAGATTGTAGCGCGAGGCTTTCGTTCCCGTTGCGGTTGCGAAATTTTCATCAAAGGTGACCGAGAACAGCGGATGGTAAAACAGAAGATACAGAAGCAAAACGATTGCCGAAACGACGATGGAAAGGATCATATCGCTTTTGCTGATGGCTAAAATCGAACCGAACATATAGCTGTTCAGATCGGTGTTCATACCGGTTGTCGATGCTGTGATCAGCACACCGATGGCAAGCGAGGATGACGACAGAATCGCGATCGCCGCATCGCCCTGCATGTGTCCGCGCTCATTGAGCCACAGCATGAAGAACGCGGCGGCAACGGTTACTGGAATGGCGACGGAAAGCGGTGCCAGTCCGAGCACAGCGGCGATTGCCAGCGCACCGAAACCGACATGGGACAGTCCGTCTCCGATCATCGAAAACCGACGCAGGACAAGGCTGATGCCGAGCAGCGCCGCGCACAGGGAGACGAGGATTCCAACCACCAGCGCGCGCTGGATAAAGCTGTAGGAAAAGAGGACGGAAAACTGGTCAAGGACGGTTATCATTGTGCGCTTCCCTCCTCTTCTTTGCATGCGGCATGATTGTGATGGTGGTGATGGTGATGCACATGCAGCATGTCGTCTGTTGTGATACAATCACCGATCATGCGGCGGTACTCGGGTGTATTGGCATAATCTTCGACAGAGCCGCAGAATTTGAGCGTTTTGTCCATGTGCAGAATCGTTTTTGCCTGTTCCAGCGCACAGTGGATATCATGCGAGACCATCAGAATGGTAATGCCGCGCTCACGGTTGAGCTTTCGCAGAATTCCGTACAGCTCATGCGTGACAACGGGGTCAAGAACCGATGCGGGTTCGTCTAAAATCAGGAGTTTTTTTGTTGCGCAAAGTGCACGTGCAAGCAGGACACGCTGCTGCTGACCGCCGGACAGCTCACGAAACGATTTCTTTGCAAACGGTGTGACACCGAGTAACTCCATCATTTCTTTTGCAAGTGCCTTCTGCTTTTTGGAGTAGAACGGATGGAATCCGCCATCGGCGAGACATCCTGTCAGAACGACTTCTGTAACCGATGCCGGGAAATCTTTCTGCACAATCGTGGACTGCGGCAGATACCCGATTTCGCGCGGGGTCATGCCGTGCATCTGCACTTCGCCCTCCGATGCGGGAATCAATCCGACGAGTGTTTTGACCAGCGTTGATTTGCCTGAACCGTTTTCGCCGACGATCGCGGCATAATCGCCTTCTTTTAACGAAAAAGAGACGTTCTCGACCGCCGTCTGACGCTCATAACGGACGGTGAGGTTTTTTATTTCCAATAAATTCATATGTAGTGCTTACTCCGTGACACCGAGTGCGATTTTCAGGACCTCGGCGTTTTCATACATCAGATCAAGATAGGTTTTATCCGCCGCCGCTTCATCGGCAGTACGGTTATGACAGGAATGCATACGGCAGATCGGCGCTCCTGTTTCCTCGGAAATGGTTTTTGCGATTTTTTCGTTGCTCATTTCGATGGTCAGAATCGCGGGAATTCCCTCTTCCCTTACCTTTTCGATCAGAAAGATCATGGTTGCCGCACTCGGTTCGGATTCTGCCGCACAGCCGGGAAACGCCGCGCGGTAACCAAGTCCGTACGCATCGCAGAGATACCGCATGGGGAAGCGGTCGCCGAAGACCAGCGTTCGATATGACGCGTGTTCGGAAATTTCGTGCATTACCCCATCAAGGGCGGACAGTGCATCGATATATGCGGCGGTGTTTTGGCGGTATAATGCCTCGTTTTGGGTATCGAGTGTACAGATGGCGTCACACAGCGCGTTTGTGATGACAGCGGCATTATGAGGATCGGTCCATACATGTTCATCGTACTCGACATGATCGGAGTCGGGTGTCTCATGGTCGTGATCGTCCTCGGCATGGTCATGGTCATGACGGTGGGTGGATCCGTCGATATGGTCTTCCTCAACGGCAGCTACAAGATCGATCATGCGGATGGATTTTTCCTCTGCACCGGGCGCGGCATCCAACAGGGTTTGCACCCATTCATCAGACACACCGCCCGTATAAATGAACAGATCACAGTTCTGAACCGCGAGGATGTCGGCAGGGGTCGGATCAAAGGTATGACTCTCCATGCCGGGGCGAAGAAGTTGATATACGGTGACACCGTCCGCACCGTCGGTGATCTCTCTTGCAAAATCATATGGCGGGAAAATGGTCGTCACAATGGAAAGACCGCTGTCATCTGCATGCACAGGGATCTGCGAACCACAGCTGCCGCATACAAACAGAACGGTTATGAGTATAACGGTCGTTAGAATTTGCTTCATGAATGTCTCTCGTTTTCGCGTGAATTTGAAACTGATTTTCAATTTCATATTATACCGCAGTCCACGGAAAATTGCAAGCAGGAAATTGTAAACATTTCTGAATTCAGAAAATCGATGATAAGCTGACCGTTTCCAGTTCCCGCATCCGCCTGAGCGCATCCAGAAGCTGATAGCGTGCGGCGATTGCGGACGGATAATCCCCCGATTCCAGCGCGGCGTACAGATTCCACACGGCTTCATCTGCACGGTTCAAGGCGTTATATCCGCAGACATACGAAAAATAACCGACGGCATCCGACCAATCGTCTCCTATAGCATCGGCTGTACTCCGATATCGTTCTGGCGCAGATTCATAACGTGTCAGATCTGTCGGCAGGGATTCGGTCAGCCGATATAATGTATCCACACGTTCGACGGTGTGTGTTTTGACAAACAGACAAAAGACAGAAAGCGTGATCAGAAAAACCGCTGACAGTATGACACTTTTCATGGTGTTCGCTCACTTTCTCCGATTGTGATCAGATTCCACTCGCCCACATTGTTTACTGTCAGAAGAAAGACGTCATTCGGTTCTGTTTTCCGTTTTTTCAGATAGGCATATACCTGCCCCTCGGAAACCGATGCCAGCTTCATTCCCGTTTCGCTGATGATCCCGTCGGCGATCACCGTATGGCTGATGCCGCTTTCCCTGACCTGCATCGACAGCTCGTCGGCTCGCGGCGGCTGGGCTGACGCACGCGGAATGACTGACAGTCTGCCATTCTCCTCCAGAATTGCGTATGCGATATCGGCAGGATCGGGATACCCTTTCAGACGCAGCTCTCCCATCAGCTCCGACAGCGTCATCCGACAGTTTTTGAGGACCTTGCGGTTGATATTTCCGTAGCGGATGACGATCTGCGGTGTTCCTGTGACAATCCGCGAAAGTGTCGGAGAATGAAGAAACGCAAAGGATGTGAGTATCTCCATAATCGCAAGCAAGAGGATTGGCAGTACCGAGTACAGCAGCGGAACTGTAGTATCTGTAATCGGCATCGTTGCAAGCTCTGACAGCATGAAAGCAACGACCAGCTCCGACATCTGCATTTCGCCGATCTGCCGTTTGCCCATCAAGCGGACCGTCAGCGTCAGTAAAATGTAAACAAGCACCAGTCTGATCAGAATGACAGTCAAAGCACTCAACCTCCCACTTCGTTTGAAAAAAGTATGTCCGTTTTTTTCCTGACTATGCATGTTCCGGCGGTTTGGCATAGTGAACAAATATCAGAGTTTGTATTTGTGCAGTATGTCGGATTACGCGAACTCGAAAATTTGCTGTTCAAATTCCACAAAAATTTTTCTGACTTTTTTTCAAAAAGCTATTCCTTTTTCTGAAAAGGTGTGTTATAATGGTGTCAAAGGGATTTTCGAAGTCGGTGCATCTGCACGGAACGGAACCCCAAATAAAACAAAATCGAAGGAGATTTTCATCATGGCAAACATTCTGGATGCTTACAAGGAAAATCATGACGAAGCAGTCGTGGATTCCAACAGAAAGATGCGCGTTGCGATCATCGGCTGCGGCTGGATTGCAGATGCTCATATGGCAAGCTACTTAAAGCAGCCCGACGTCGAAATCGTCGCTGGTTGTGACCTCATTCCCGGTAAGGCAGAAGCGTTCTTCAAGAAGCACGGTGTCGAAGGTGTCAAGACCGATTACGCTTCCCACAAGGAAATGCTCGCAGACAAGTCCCTCAACCTTGACTGTGTTTCCGTTTGTACCTACAACCGTCAGCACGCTCCGTGTGCAATCGACTCCCTCAATGCAGGCATCAACGTTCTGCTTGAAAAGCCGATGTGTGTTACCCTCGAAGAAGCTGTTGAAATTCTGAAGGCTGAAAAGGCTTCCGGTAAGGTTCTCTCTATCGGTTTCCAGCCCAGATTTGACAACAACATGAAGATGATCAAGAAGATCGTCGAATCCGGCGAACTCGGTGATGTTTACTACATCCAGACCGGTGGCGGACGTCGCCGCGGTATCCCGACTCCGTTCGGTACCACCTTCATCGAAGACAAGACCGCCGGTCTCGGCGCGCTCGGCGATATCGGCTGCTACGCTTTGGACTGCGTCCTCAACGCTGTCGGTTATCCCAAGCCTCTGACTGTTACCGGTCACAAGGGTATCTACTTCGGCAACGATCCGGCTTACTATCCGAATCATCCCGAATACGCTGAAAAGTTCACCACCGACGACTTCGGCTGTGGTTTCGTCCGTATGGAAGGCGGCATCATCCTCGACTTCCGTATCGCATGGGCGATGAACATCGACACTCCCGGTGACTCCATCATTCTCGGTACCAAGGGCGGTCTCCGTATTCCTTCTACCGACTGCTGGAACGGCTCCATCGGCGGTCCTCTCGTTCTTTACAAGGAAGTTGCTGGCATCCAGACCGAAACCATCATTCCGGTTCAGGATACTCCCTACGGTCTGTTCGACATGAAGATCAGAACGTTCCTCGATGCTTCCAAGAACGGTACTCCCGCTCCTGTTCAGGCTTCCCAGATCATCTACAACCAGGCAATCCTCTCCGGTATTGCTACCTCCTCTGCTCTCGGTCACGAAATCGAAATCGAAATTCCCGAAATCTGATAGATCAGACAGAAGGATTTCCCTTGAAATCTCGTAAAAGTCCATAAACTATATGCAGCCCGGCACACCTTGCTGCCGGGCTCATTTCTTAAATCATCTTTCTGAAAGGAATATTTACCATGGATTACGGTATTCAGTTATATTCTGTCCGCGACCTCGCTTCCCAGGATCTGGAAGCTGCTCTGAAGGCTGTTGCGGAAATCGGTTATAAGTACGTTGAATTCGCAGGTTTCTTCGGCAATGACGCAGAAACCGTCAAGGGCTGGCTCGACAAGTACGGTCTGGTCTGCTCCTCCACCCACTCTTCCTGGACCGAACTGCGTGACGATTTTGAAGGCACTGTCAAGTACCACAAGATCATCGGTAACAAGAACTACATCATTCCCGGTGCTGACCTTTCCACTCCCGAAAAGCTTCAGGAATTTGTTGACTTCTGCAATGAATATGCTCCTAAGCTGGCAGCAGAAGGCATTTCCCTGCAGTACCACAACCATGCACATGAATTCCATCTGCATGAAGACGGTCAGATGATCTACTCCGTTCTCGAATGCAAGACGGACATCGATCTCGAAACCGACACCTACTGGCTGTATGTCGGTAAGACCAATCCTCTGGCAGTCCTCGACCGTCTGAAGGATCGTATCAATATGATCCACAGCAAGGACGGCGACATCGACGGTCACGGCAAGCCTCTGGGTCTTGGTACCGCTCCCGTTGCTGATGTTTACGCAAAGGCAAAGGAATACGGTATGCTGATGGTTGTTGAGTCCGAAACCTGCACGCCTTCCGGTATCGAAGAAGCAAAGATCTGCTTTGACTATCTGAAGTCCCTCGAATAATCAAATATAACGGGGACAGTACCAATTTTACGGCGGTACCGTCCCCTTTTCTCACGAAAGGTGAATTTTCATGAAAGACTTTATGAATGAAGACTTCCTGCTCAAAACAGAAACAGCGAAGATTCTTTACCACCACTACGCATCCAAGATGCCGATCATCGACTATCACTGCCACGTTCCGCCCAAAGAAATCGCAGAGGATAAGCGCTATGATACAATCACCCAGCTATGGCTCGGCGGTGACCACTATAAGTGGCGTGCCATGCGCTCCAACGGTGTCGATGAAAAGTACATCACGGGTGACGCTTCCGACTACGAAAAGTTCAAGGCCTGGGCATCCACCATGCCGAAGCTGATCGGCAACCCGCTTTATCACTGGACACATCTGGAACTCCAGCGATACTTCGGTTATGAGGGCATCCTCAACGAAGACACCTGCGATTCCGTCTGGGAGCTGTGCAACGAAATTCTCGCGCAGCCGAACATGTCCGCAAGAAACATCATCCGTGATTCTGGTGTCAAGCTGCTCTGCACAACCGACGATCCGATCGACGATCTGCGCTACCACAAGCAGCTTGCCGAAGACGAATCCTACGATGTTCAGGTACTGCCTGCATTCCGTCCCGACAAGGGTCTGAATGTTGAGCGCGCGGGCTATGCGGAATATATCGCTTCCCTGTCTGCGGCGGCTGATATGCCGATTACCGACATTGCTTCCCTCAAGGCGGCATATGTTGCGCGTCTTGACTACTTCGATGCCCTCGGCTGTAAGACGGCTGACCACGGTTTCGACGAATTCGTTCCGTATGCGCCCGAGCAGTACACCGGTCAGGCAAACGAAATTTTCAAGGCAGCCATTGCAGGTCAGCGTGCAAGCGTTGAAGAAATGAAGATCTTCAAGACCGAAATGATGTACTTCTTCGGTGAAGAATACACCCGTCGCGGATGGATCATGCAGCTGCACTTCGGTGTTCTGCGCAATGTCAACCCGACCATGTTTGAAAAGCTCGGACCCGATACCGGCTTTGATATCATCGGCGGCGGTACGACGATCACCGAGCTTGCAAAGCTGATGGGTGAACTGCGTAAGAATGACATTCTCCCGCGCACGATTCTCTACTCCATCAATCCCGCAGACAATGCAGGTATTGATGCGCTGATCGGTGCATTCCAGGAAAACGCCGGCGGTATGCCGCGTGTTCAGCACGGTTCCGCATGGTGGTTCAACGACAACAAGTCCGGTATGCGCGCACAGATCAAGTCGCTTGCGAACATGTCGGTTCTCGGCAACTTTGTCGGTATGCTGACAGACTCCCGTTCGTTTGTCTCCTATCCGCGCCATGAGTATTTCCGCCGCATCCTCTGTGATGTCATCGGCGAATGGGTCGAGCTTGGCGAATATCCGCTTGACATTGATACGCTGGCACAGATGGTCTGTGATATTTCGTTTAATAATACCAAGGATTTCTTCGGATTTGAAATTCTGTAAAACATGAAAATGCCCCGTCATCGTAATTGGTGACGGGGTTTATGTTTAATGTGCCGCGTTGGGCAATGCGTCGACTTAAGAAGATGACGGCGGCGGGCGCACAACCAAAACCTTCTCCCAAGGATGCAAGCATCCTTTAGAGAAAGGTGGATTTTCGGTGAAGATAGCTTTGCTATCTTCGTGCGCCACCTGCGGGAATTGCGAAAAGACGGATGTGGGTCGTACAACAGAAATTTTTAAACGGAACTCCACATCCGTCACGCTGACGCGCGACACCTTCTCCCAGGAGAATGTTCATTCATGCGAACCATCACCTTATCCGTCCACCATAAACATGGTCAAAACCTTAA
>JAFYTT010000121.1 GCA_017558715.1 Clostridia bacterium
GGAATTGTCCAACGAAAAAACACTGCCGCTTCCGTTTGTCAAGGTCAATACCGACCTGCCCGAGGGTCTGAAATTTCACTTTACCGACCGATTGGAGGACGGAACGACAAAGGAAACCTATGAATTCGGCGCACAGTCGATTTATGTTCTGCGCGGCTATCAGAAGATCAGCCGACGCTGGCGCATCACAGGCACGAAGCGCGGCAGTTATCTGATCGGCTCCAGTCACATCATGACAAACGATCTGTTCGGCATGAACCCGATGTCGCATGCCGCCGATTCCCTTGAGGGCTACACACCGCAAAGGCTGACCGTTCTGCCGCCTGTGTGTGATCTGCGGAAAGAATTTGTCACGGCACAGGGCATGAACGGCGACATTGTCAGCAGCAAAACCCGCATGACCGATCCGCTCTTATTTGCCGGAACGCGCGAATACCGCATGGGCGATCCGATGCGCTCGATCAACTGGAAATCGAGTGCCGTTCACGGTCATTTTATGGTCAACATCGAGGAACCGACCGTACCGTTTCAGTTCAATATTTTTCTCAATACCCAGTCACGCACCTTGGAAAAAGACCCCGAAGTTCCAAGTGCGCCCGATGAAATTGACCGCTGCATTACCACAGCGTTTGCGCTATTGGAACGCGGCGTTCAGGCGGGCATCAGCATCCGCATGATGTGGAACATTGCGCCAAAAGAGAGTGTACAGTACGACGACACCGCTACTGCGGTCGGTCTGCGTCCGCTCGGAGATGATGACATTGCAAGCTGCATCTCGACCACCGCACCGTGCAGAACACCGGCAGATGTGACCGCTGTCGGACGGTTACTTGCGGAGCTGCCGTACCGCATTTCGGTCAAAGAGGAAAACCTGCTTGACCACATGCTTTCCAATCCGTCGCTCTATACCGCATCCGACCGCTATCCCGGCAAAGCCGCATTGATTGTCGTATCAACGTATTTTTCGGAGCGAATGCTCGTCTTTCACCGCAGTATGGAAGCGCGCGGGGTTCGTGTGATCTATTACATCATGACGACCTACCGCAACGCGCAGAACATTCCTGCGGATATCGAGGTTTATTATCTGTCCCAGCTTTTGGACGATGGCGGAGAGGAGGAGAGCGCATGACCGAACACAAGGCGACAAACGCACGTCCTGTGCCGAAATTCCTTGCGGGAAATCACGATTTTACATCCCTTTATAAGGGCTTTGCGGTCATTTGCTATCTGTTTCTGACCGTCCATTTTGCCTGTATTATGGCACTTGGTCTGCATACCGCATCGGCAATCCATCCGTGGATGTTCTGCTATTATTTCGGCTGTGCCATGGCGGGATATGGGATTCAGCATCTGACGGGACTGATCTTCCGCATCGTCCGCCCGAAGGCAGAGAACAATTATGAAGACATCAAGCGCCGTTATAAGCCCGTGCAGGCGATTCCGTGTCACATCCTTGCCGTGATCTGGTTCGGCATGGCCAATGACCTCGGCTTTGAGATTCTGCGCGAGCACGCGATCATTTTCAGCCACAATTCCATTTATCCGCTGATTTTTGCCATCGGAGGCTTCATCTTAATGGAATACGGCGCGTATCTGTGGTTCTTCCCGTATAATGTCCTCGTTTCGATGCGCTCGATTGCCGTTGTCGGCGTTATGATGCTGATTCAAACCGTTGTGCTCGTCTATGTACGAGGCGGATTTGGACTTGGATTTTATAATCTCTCCCTTGTTGTGACCGAATTTCTGGCAATTCTCATCTACATGGTATTGCTCAATCAGTGCTTTTTGACACGGCAG
Source organism: Clostridia bacterium (assembly GCA_017558715.1). Taxonomy (GTDB): domain Bacteria; phylum Bacillota; class Clostridia; order Oscillospirales; family CAG-272; genus RGIG3925. Next base: position 1,798 of record JAFYTT010000121.1, read on the forward strand.
TACGACAACCGCGTATCGTATGTCAACGATGCCGCAAAGCTCTACAGCACGGGTGTAGTCATCGGTGCGGCGTCTGCGATCATTCTGATGGCACAGGTGGTCAGAGTTATATTGATTGTACTTCTGAAGATACTGGAACAGATTCTTGGCAGGATGTTCGTTGAGGGTGAGACTGGAACCACGCCGATCAGTTATGGCGGCGGTTACGGCGGTATGCAAAAGCTGTTTGACGGGGAAGATGCGAGCAGTAACGGTCTGATTGCGATGCTGCTGATGGGGCTTCTGTTTGTCACGCTGTTTATCATCATTGCGTCTCCTGCCATTCGTGAGAGGCTGCTGTTACTCTGGGAACAGTTGCTTTCTGATCTTGCCGAGTTCTTCAAATTGAAAAAGAAATATCGCAAGATAGAACCGATCGAAGAACGCTTTGTTGACACCGTGGAAAATCTAACCCGACGCACCCAAAAGCATGACGGTCTGCCATCCCTTGCGGCATTTGAGCGGCAGCTGTCACGGATTGCAAAGCCGGAGGAAAAGTACGCCTACGCGTATTCTGTTTATGCAAAATATATGGAACAGTCACACGGAAGAGTGCTTGTTTCCGATACGCCGCGGGAACGAACCCGGAAAGTATGTGAGGATGACAGATATCCTGACGCTGCGCAATATACAGAGGTGTTTGAGGAATTACGGTATGCGGATGGGAATGTGACGGGGGAGGATCTTGATATCAGAAATCATGATATTTATCTTTTTCTGAAACAGGTGTTGAAATAATCCAACAATTCTGTCAGCATTTCTCAATATCCGGCAAGCAGGGGTATGTGCTTGCACAGCATACCAAATCCACCAATTCGGCAGATTTCTCTTATTGGGAATCCCCAAACCCCGCACCAAAACAAACCGCCGAACACCAGCATCTTGCAGTGTTCGGCAGTTCATTTGTTATATATCATTTTTTGATATGACATCAGGATCATCAAAAACAAAGAGAAATCCGAACCCATCGCCCACCGGCACAAGGTTCGGATTTCTGCTGTTTGGTACGGGTAACAGGGGTCGAAGACCTGCCGAGGATACGTCCTGGTGGTCGTATCC
>JAFYTT010000122.1 GCA_017558715.1 Clostridia bacterium
CTTATCCACAACATTTTTAAGGAGGATATGATCCATGCAAAAGAAAATCAGCAGCAATCCTTTCAACGGTACACCCGAACAGGAAGCAAAGCTGCAGGAAGTCATCGCCGCACACAAGCATGATAAGAGCTACCTGATGGCTGTTATGCAGCAGGCACAGGACATTTACGGCTATCTTCCCATGGAAGTACAGAACATGATTGCAGAAGGTATGGAAGTACCGCTGGAAAAGGTCTTCGGCGTTGCTACCTTCTACGCACAGTTCTCTCTTTCCCAGAAGGGTCAGTACCACATCGCAGTTTGTCTCGGTACTGCCTGCTACGTCAAGGGCTCCGGCCTGATCTTTGACGCGTTCCAGAAGGAACTCGGCATCGGCGGCGACGAATGCTCCGCTGACGGCAAGTACTCTCTCGCAGCTACCCGTTGTATCGGTGCTTGCGGTCTTGCACCCGTTCTTACCGTCAATGACGAAGTTTACGGCAGACTGACCGATAAGGATGTCCCCGGCATTCTTGCAAAGTATAAATAATCGGGGGAAACCGATTTGGGTGTAAAAAACACCGGAATATGGAGAAGCTATGAAAATCAGTGAGATCAGAGATCTACTTGATGCAGAAGTCCTCTGCGGTGCAGATCAGCTTGACCGTGAGGTTACATCTGCCTGCTGCAGTGATATGATGAGCGATGTGCTCGCATATGTCAAGGATCAGGGGGTACTGTTGACCGGGCTTGTCAATGCACAGGTCATCCGCACCGCCAATATGATGGATATGCACTGCGTTGTTTTTGTCCGCTCCAAGAATCCCACCGAGGATATGATCGAGCTGGCAGAGGAATGCGGCATTACCGTAATGAGCTCGCGTCTGCGTGCATACGTCGCTTGCGGTGTACTGTGGCAGGCCGGACTGACAAGTGATACGGAGGATTGTGATGTCTGAAGCAGTCAAGTTCCATTTCGACGTCGACGGGTCTGACTTTTCGTCTGCCGGCGCGGCATCGGTTATGGTCAAGAAAAAGCTGCGTCAGCTCGGTTATCCGCCGGAGGTCATACGCAAAGTCTCCATAGCAATGTACGAAGGTGAGATCAACATGGTTATCCACGCAAACGGCGGTACTGCCGACGTGGAGGTATATGATAACGAAATCGTCATCATCCTGTCCGACAAGGGTCCCGGTATTCCGAACATTGAGCTTGCGATGCAGGAAGGCTATTCCACGGCACGCGACAATATCCGGAATCTCGGCTTCGGTGCCGGTATGGGTCTTCCCAACATGAAGAAGTATACCGACTCCATGGAGATCGATACCAGAATCGGTGAGGGCACCACCATTACCATGCGTGTCTCGCTCTGACCGATCATCACCAGAAACGTATCGAGGTGTGTATGAAAACAGATTACAAGCATTCAGTCTCACTTGTTTCTGACAAGTGCAAAGGATGCACGACCTGTCTCAAGCGTTGTCCGACTGAGGCGATCCGCATCCGTGACGGACACGCGGTGATCAATTCCATCCGCTGCATCGACTGCGGGGAATGCATCAAGGTCTGTCCCTATAAGGCAAAAAAGGCGACGCATGATGATCTGTCCGTCCTCGGTAAGTACAAGTACACGATCGCGCTTCCTGCGCCGTCGCTGTACGGACAGTTCGATAATCTTGACAATATCGGCTACATCATCCGCGGTCTGCGTGATATCGGCTTCGACGATGTGTTTGAGGTCGCATGCGCGGCGGAAATGGTAACCGCATACACAAGGCACTACATCAACCGCGAAGATATTCCAAAGCCTGTCATCAGCTCCGCATGTCCGACCATTTCGCGTCTGATCAGCATGAATTACCCGTCTCTGTGCGAAAATATCATGCCGATTCTGCCGCCGGTCGATATCGCAGCATTCCTTGCGTATCAGCACGCAAAGGAAGTGCATCCGGAGCTTTCCGATGAAGAAATCGGCATCATCTTCATTTCTCCCTGCCCTGCCAAGGTCAGCTATGTCCGCAATTCGTTTGCGGGTGATCGCAACTACATTTCCGCAACTGTTTCGGTTCGCGATGTGTACTTTGCGCTGCTGGATGTCATGGACAAACGCGGGGAGGAACCGCTGGATATGACCGATTCCGGTATGATCGGCATCGGATGGGCATCGACGGGCGGTGAATCGTCCGCGATCCTCAATGAACGGTATCTGGCGGCAGACGGTATTGAAAACTGTATCCGTGTGCTGGACCAGATTGACAATTCCGATATCACCAATCTCGATTTTATTGAGCTCAATGCCTGCTCCGGCGGATGCGTCGGCGGCGCAATGACGGTAGCCAATCCGTATATCGCCCAGGCAAGGCTGCAATCGCTCAAGCGTTATCTCCCCGTCTCTCCCAACCGACCTGCGGGCGCATGGATTCCCGACGAATTTTTCAATGAAAAAGGCGTTGAATACAATCCCTACGCACGGCTTTCGGCAGACAGACATACGGCGATGCGTATGATGAGTGAGATCGAGGAAATCACGGGTTGTCTTCCGGGTCTTGACTGCGGCTCCTGCGGTGCACCGACATGTATGGCATTTGCCGAAGATATCGTCAAGAACGAAACGACTGCAGATGAGTGCACGGTGATCATGCGTGAACTGTTCCATGAGTATATTCAGGAAAAGAAACACGAATCGATCCTCGAACGCCTCAAGCCCATTCAAAAACAAAACAAAGAGACAGGAGGCGAATCCACATGACAGTCAGACAAACAGCCGAAGCACTCGGTCTGACCCTTCTCTGCGGTGACGGTGACCGCGAAATCTCCGGTGTTTACGTCGGAGATCTGCTCAGCCGCTGTATGAGCCGCGTCACGGAGGGCTGTCTCTGGATCACCATCATGTCCAATATCAATGCTGTCGCGGTCGCAGCCCTGACCGATCCCGCCTGCATCGTTTTCTGCGAAGACGTGGAAATCGATGACGTGGTTCTCGATCGGGCACGCGAAAACGACATTGCCATTGCGAAAAGCACGCTTGACGCATATGCGCTGTGCGTGGCTTATCATAACGCCTGCGGTGAGAACCAATGAGCCGCTATCTGACCGATCTGCACATTCATTCGTGTCTCTCTCCGTGCGGAGACGATGACATGACACCGGGCAACATCGCCGGGATGGCTGTGCTGAACGGGTTACAGATCGTCGCGCTCACCGATCACAACACCGCAAAAAATTGTCCCGCCTTTTTCCATGCGGCAAAGGGCTATGGACTGATCCCGATCGCTGGGATGGAACTGACAACGGCTGAAGATATTCATGTTGTGTGTCTGTTCCGAACACTTAAGGATGCGTTGGATTTTGACAGTTTTGTGGAAAGCCGCCGCTTCCCCATCAAAAACAAACCCGCGATTTTCGGGAGACAGCTTCTGATCGGAGAAAACGATGAGATCATCGGTGAGGAGGAAATCCTGCTCATCAATGCCGTCAACATCTCCATTGAAGAAGCACACAAAGAGGTAACTTCGCGCGGCGGTGTCTGCTATCCAGCACACATTGACCGTACCTCAAACGGGATCATCGCGATGCTCGGTGATTTCCCTCCCGAGCCGCATTTTACGGCGTTTGAGTTAAACGATTCTGCCTCACTTGACGGCTGCAGACAACAGCATTCTGTTTTGACAGAACGTTCGCTTGTCCATTTAGCCGCATCGGATGCCCATTATCTGACAGATATCGCAGAGGACGGTTTCCCTGTCGACATCGAGGATGAACCTTATTCCTCTTCCCTTGTCACAAACCGACTGATCGATTTTCTTCTGAAGAAACAGGAGTGAGTAATGCCATGGATGAGCTTTCGCTGTATGTACTCGATATCACCATGAATTCCGTCCGTGCCGGTGCTGCGGAAATATCCGTAACACTTCGCGAGGAAGGAGAATGGCTTGACTTTACCGTCACCGATAACGGCTGCGGTATGACCGAGGAACAGGTACAGAAACTCACCGATCCGTTTTTCACAACAAGAAAGACCCGCAAGGTCGGTCTTGGTATCCCGTTTCTGACCATGCTTGCCGAGATGACCGGCGGCTATGTCCGCATTACATCCACCCACGAATCCGTATCTGACGATCACGGTACTACCACGCATGCGCGCTTCGGCAGAAATCACATCGATTTCATTCCGCTTGGTGACATGATCGGTACCGTTGTGACACTGATTCAGGGCTCACCGGACATCAATTTCGTGTACACCCATACAACCGAACGCGGCACGGTTTCCCTGTCGTGCGAGGAGCTGCGTGCGGTGCTGGAGGATGTCCCCTTAAACGAACCCGAGGTTCTTGCGTGGATTGCAGATAATCTCAACGAGCAGTATCAGGCACTCGCATCCGATTAAGTTATATGTGATCCATTAAATTTTTATAGAAGGAAGGAATATTACCATGAAGTCTCTTGAAGAGCTGAAAGCCATCAAGGCGAAGATGCAGGACAAGGTCAATCTGCGTACTTCCAGCGCACAGACCCGCGTTGTTGTCGGTATGGCAACCTGCGGTATCGCTGCTGGTGCACGTCCCGTTCTGGCAGCTTTCGTCGAAGGTATCAATGAAGCAGGTCTTTCCGATAACGTTATCGTTACCCAGACCGGCTGTATCGGTATCTGCCAGTATGAACCCGTTGTTGAAGTTTTCAACGGCGAAGACAAGGTTACTTATGTCAAGATGACCGCTGAACGTGCTAAGGAAGTTATCGAAAAGCACATCAAGGGCGGCAATGTTGTCACCGAATACACCATCGGTGAAAACGCAAAATAATCAGGAGGAAAGATACCAATGATTCGTTCACACGTTCTTATCTGCGGCGGTACCGGCTGTACTTCTTCCGGCAGTATCGCGCTTCGTGACACGCTCGCAGCTGAACTGCAGGCAAAGGGTCTTGAAAATGAAGTCAAGATCGTTATGACCGGTTGTTTCGGTCTCTGCGCACTCGGCCCGATCATGATCATTTATCCCGAGGGAACCTTCTACTCCATGGTCAAGAAGGAAGATATCCCCGAAATCGTTGAAGAACACCTGCTCAAGGGTCGTATCGTTGAACGCCTTGTTTACACCGATACCGGCGAAGAAAAGAAGCCCGATCCCGCAACCGTTTCCCTCAACGATACTGCATTCTACAAGAAGCAGAAGCGTATTGCACTCCGTAACTGCGGTGTCATCAATCCTGAAGACATCGACGAATACATCGCACGCGACGGTTACTTCGCACTGGAAAAGGTTCTGACCAAGATGACGCCCGATGACGTTATCAAGGAAGTCCTCGATTCCGGTCTGCGCGGACGCGGCGGCGGCGGCTTCCCGACCGGTCGTAAGTGGGCGTTCACCAAGGCGTCTGTCTCCGATCAGAAGTACGTTGTCTGTAACGCCGACGAAGGTGACCCCGGTGCATTCATGGACAGATCCCTTCTCGAAGGTGACCCCCATGCACTGATCGAAGCAATGGCAATCTGCGGCTACGCAGTCGGCGCTGATCAGGGTTACGTTTACGTTCGTGCAGAATATCCGATCGCAGTCAAGAGACTCCAGATCGCAATCGACCAGGCTCGTGAATACGGTCTGCTCGGTAAGGGTATCTTCGGTACCGACTTCAACTTCGATATGGAAATCCGTCTCGGTGCGGGCGCATTCGTCTGTGGTGAAGAAACCGCTCTGATGACCTCCATCGAAGGTAACCGCGGTGAACCGAGACCCCGTCCTCCGTTCCCTGCAGTCAAGGGTCTGTTCGGTCAGCCCACTGTTGAAAACAACGTTGAAACCTTCGCAAACATCGCGCAGATCATCCTCAACGGCGCTGAATGGTTTGCTTCCATGGGTACCGAAAAGTCCAAGGGTACCAAGGTCTTCGCTCTCGGCGGCAAGATCAAGAACACCGGTCTCGTTGAAATCCCGATGGGTATCACCCTGCGCGAAATCATCGAAGAAATCGGCGGCGGCGTTCCGAACGGCAAGAAGTTCAAGGCAGCTCAGACCGGTGGTCCTTCCGGCGGTTGTATCCC
>JAFYTT010000123.1 GCA_017558715.1 Clostridia bacterium
AGCGCAACGTGGGGGCAATAATATGGGAGTAGTATTTATATTACTGCACGGTAGAAATATTCACGAATTTATGATATAATAACCATATTCATAAATCCACGGAGGTGAGCCTATGCCCGAGATCCGATATAAAATCCACATGCTGTCCGCGCAGGCAATACTTGCGTATGCGAAGCCGACGGATGATTCTGACACATATACCATCACACTCAATAAGCGTGAAACCGAGAGCGTCATTCTCCGTCACGATGAAACAACGCAGGAGGATAATGCGATCTTCTTCCAGATTATGTGTGTGCTGAGGGACAATGACTACCGCCATGCATCTGCGGACACTGTTATCGATGATCTTGCCGATGTTATTGTGTATATTGACTTCGCAGGTATCTTCGATCGCGATGCGGGGAATCCGAAAATTGCTCTGCGGCAGAAGAAAGCAGAGTCCATGTTCCGCCCCGATGGAATCACGCTGGATTTCGGCGGCGGTACACAGAGATATCTCGCTTTCGAGCGCTCTGCCGGTATGAGCCGAAATGCCAGATTATCGTTCTTGCGCCGATGTATATGATGCTGTTCGCTCTCGCATGATGCTCGACATGAAGATCGGCGAATGTCAGCTGTCGAAGCTGTATGCGTACAACGGTCTGCTGTTTTCAAGCGGTACACGAATTGAGTATCCCGATTTGTGGCGCAACCACAGCATTGTCATCGTAGACAATCCGCATGAATATATGGCGCGCGCAAACGTGATTACAATGGAAGATGCAAGCGGTGAGGGAAGTGTGCGTCGATACGAGCGGCGTGAGATGGAAACAAAGATTACGATAACCGAGTTTGACGGCGAGGGTTTGATTTCACCTGCATTTGCGAAGGAGATTGATCTTCAGCTTTGCGGAAAGCACACCCACCATTCCTTCCAGATTCGCATGCCATATATTAAAGGCATGGTACATGAAGTGGATTTTCCCGCTATGATGCAAGAGGTCGGGATCGCTTTCATCAAAGATATCTGGGGCAATCCGCATCCTGTGAATGAAATCAAACTGATTCTGACAAAAAGCCAATGTAAGGGTTTCGGCTGGCTTAATGAAAACGGCTATCATTGGTACCGCTATATCGCCACCTGTGAACGGTATCGCCATGCGCTGTATGTCACAGGTATCGGAAAAGACACACCTGATGATCTGACCGAGCTGAATTATCAGTTTCTCAATACGCTTTCGCTGAAAGCAGAGTTGTTCCGTCCCGCCGATCTTCCGCTCGGATGGAGTCACAGTCCTGCCGAGGATGAGCGTAACTGGCTGACAAAAGCAACGGAACAACGGTATTATGATCTGACCGCAAACGATGTATTCCGCCGTGATTATTTCATTTCCCGTGCCGAGCGTTGGAGTTTCCGAAAAAAGAGCAAGAATTACCGCATGGCGCAAATACTGAAAAAGAATCCGCTGTTTATACATGAAACGTATTTCACATCCGAGCTTGATGCGATGGCAGAGAAGGTGCTGAAGAATTATGCGGTCGGCAAACTGTACATTAAGGGCGACAATCGTTATCTGTCCGCCGATTTGATGGAGCTTCTTTATTGGTTGATCGAACCGCATTTTAAGGTTTCTTCTGCGGCGAACGAGCTGCAGTCCGCGCTTCATGCCGAAACCTTTGTGGAAACTGTATTCTGGGCGCCTGGTGCGGTGTATGAAAAGCAGGAGCGGTACACACTTCTGCGCAACCCGCATATTGCGCGCAATGAAGAAGTTATGGTAAAGCCGCCGGAGCGTATCGGTCCGCTTCGGTTGAAATATCTTTCCCATCTGACGGATGTGGTAATGGTCGGCTCTCGTTCTTTGATTGCTGAGCGGCTTGGCGGGGCGGATTATGACGGTGATATGATTAAGACTATTGCAGAACCGATTCTCAATGATTGCGTATACGGCAACTATCTTGCCAGCGTGGATTATAATGAATTTGACAACAAAAACAATCTTCCGCTGCTTATAATTCCGTCCGCCGAGCCGCAGATTCGGGATGCATCTGATTGGCAGGCTCGTTTTGAGACAGTAAAAAATACGTTTTCCTCCCGTGTAGGGCAGATTTCCAATGCTGCTTTGGTGCGGAGCATCATCGCTTATAACGAGAACACCGATGCCGAAACCAAAGAGAAGAATCGCCGCGAGACGGAGGAGCTTGCCATACTCACGGGACTTGAGATTGACTCCGCAAAAAGCGGTATCAAGCCCGATCTGTCAGCGTATCTTGACGGAAAGCGCCATAAGAGCAATTTCCTGAAATATAAGAATCTTATGGAAGATTCCGAGGAACATCGTGCGTGGTATGAGCTGTCCTTTGATGAACGGTTCAAAGAGTATTTTGCAAAAACCGATTGGGATGCGGTCAGTTCGAATCTCGAGAAGCTGCCGTACTATGCGGATATGCTGAAGAAGCATACGCCCAAAGCCAAGCGCAAGCCGGCAAAAGCCTCCGAGTTGTTCACCTTTGCCGCAGAGGATGGCTGGGAAGATAAACTGAACAACGAAATTATGGAGCAAATCCGTTCGCTGATCGATATCTACGAGCGAAGTCTGAAGCGAATCCGTGCAAGCTTACACCCACCGAAGTCCAAGGCGAGGAAAAACGGAATTTTCCGTGTGCTGTATATGCGTAACGAGGAGAATGTCTATGATGCGGACGAGCTGTATGCACTGTTTGTGAACCTTCCTGCCGAGCGTGTTACAGAGATCCGCCGTGCCATCCGCGTAGAAAGGTGGCAGTTTTTACCTGAAGACAAGCGTATACTGTTCCTGCACAAGTATTTACCCGACGCGCAATTTGTGCCGTATTACGATTTATTTTCCGATTTCAGCTGCGGCGGTTACCGCATTTTCGGTGCATTGATATGCGACACAGATAATGAAAATATTCTGCAGAATCGGGAACGTTTACACTATGACGGTGATTCTGCGGAAATGACCGCGCTTATGAATGCGTATATGGACAAGGTCTGGGGCAGGGATTACCGCGAGGCTGTTGCACAACGGTGCCTTGGTCTGGTGAAGAAAATATGCAGTCCCGCTGAGGCGGTCAAATATGCTGTTGCACTTGGAAAACGGTCATTTCTTTGGGATGTACTCTGGGACTATGTGGAGCGCTGTGCAAAGAAAGGCGGTGCATCATGACAAACGAATGGAATGAATTCAAGGCATATACAGAGCCACCAACATATACTGTATCGAATGGTAAAGATACCGCTTTTCTTGGTAGATTCACCGCAGATATGCTCCGCGATTTCACGGGTCTGTCACGGATTTTTACGATACTTGCAAGAGGGTATATTTTTCATAATCCCGACGGCTCAATAAAAGATAGAGATCCGTATGAGCAGATCGAGTACGCACGCCGCGCGTTATGCGCGTGGTGTAGTATCCCGAAGCATAAAAAAGACGCTCCGGTAAAAGAGTGGCAGTTTGATGTATGCTTTGATAAGTATCACGAGGAGTTTGCCGAGCTTGTGGATGAATCCGGTTCCGGCTGGTATTGGCGGCATGTCCATGCGGTTGCGGAATTCGTTGGTAAGAATAGGGCATCTGTCAACAAGCATTTGCACTGTCTTGTCGAGCGGACTGTGGAATGGGAAGCTGAGTGGGAAAAGAAGGTACGGCAGTATCAGGTTCCGCTGTTCTCTTCGAATACCAATGCCGAGTGGCTGTTGCTTTTTGATACCGCAATTGCTGATGCGCTGGAGCTTGGCTCCCTACGTCGTGAATCGGTTGTACTGTCACCAGGACAAATCGAACAGATTGAGCAGTTGAAGCCGGATGGTGTCCCGCACAGAGTGATGATGACGCTGGCGGAATACTACATTGCCAATAAGCCTGCAGACGGTGGATTTATTGTGCTGCCCGTGACGAATGTGGAAGCGTATCTTGGCAGTTCTTCGCTGGGGAAGCAATATCTGTCGAAAATCCCAGTAGAGTTTATGGAGCGAAAAGAAACCGGCTTTGGCGTGAGTATGTATCGTGTGAACTTGTAAATATTAAGCAGAAGAGGAATCGTACCAAGTTGCATAAATCGCTCCCGTAACACTAACTGCACGACGAAATAGCCCCGGCGTGCCGGACAAGAGCCCCACTTCAAAAAAACGACAAAAATGTTTGGTATACTATTCCTGCACACATGTGTGTGACAAAAACAACGGAGGTATTGGGCGGTTACCTCTTTACCCGCCAACAGCCCAGGCAAAATATTTTTTTGCAATCGCGGCAGGTAGTATTAACAGCACCATAGTCAGTGCTGTACACAATATCGATGCCAAATAAGTGTTTCCTATCTTATCCATCTCAAAAAACAGATACAACACAATTCTGATACTTCCGCCAAAAGCATAGTAAAATAACGTGTTTTGTCCCCAAAACTTAAATATACCAGCCCATTTCGATTCTGCAGCTTTTTGGGCAATATATATCATAGGCAGAATTACTATAATAGAGGATGTCATAAACAGGAAAGGGTTTTCAAACGATTCACTGTGGATGTCGGCTGTATTTGGAAGTATAAAAACAATACCGCAATATACAATACTAAAACATCCGATATATGCACTATTGGTCGAGTATTTTTGAAGCATTTTCTCATATTTTCGATGCAGATAACCCAACGCCATATAGAATACCATCATTCCGGCGATTTCGATTTGCCACGGGAAACGGATTTCCCATATACATATATCTATCATGCTTATGACCAGACATCCGGCAGATACTAACAGTATAATAATATTATGCCATTTGCCGCATTGCGCACTTATCTTACAAATTACATAAAACAGTAACGAACTGGTGAATAAACATGCCACAAACCACATTTCATCATATTGACAATTTATTTGCAGCAACAGCCCTTTCACTCTTTGAACTGCATTTCCGCCTTCAAGAACGAAAGTTACAACAACTCTTGTACTGCCTAATATTATGAAAGGAATTAATAACCGTTTACACTTATTCATGAAAAATTCGCCGAAATTATTTTTCGTAGAAAAAGTATAACCGGATACCCAAAAGAACATCGTCAAGAAAAACGGTGTAAAAAAGTTTCGATACACTTGCGGTGGATAACTATGACTTAAAACAACAAATATGATAAGTATTCCTTTTAAGACGTCCAACCAGATCAGTCTCGTTTTTTGACAATTCACTTCTTTCATATACCTGTTCCCGATATAATTAAATCATCACTCAGCAGAAGATTTACTTACACAATCCTTTCGTAAAATTGATATAATCGTGAAGTACCTTTAATTTCTTTTAATCGAAAGATAAATTTTAGCAATTAACAGTGCAGGGAAATACAGTTTGCATTTCAGCAAAAAAATAAAGAATTTTGCGTGTAAAGGAAGACCTTTGCAGTTTGCTTTAGAAAGACAGGTTGTCGATGTTAATTCTTTTCGAATATGTTTGCTTGCTTCCATCAGATTTCTACCGTGACGAACTTCATGGAATATACCAATGCAAATTCCACTAACATTACTGGCGTCGATTTGTTGTTGTATTTTGTCAGAGTATATACCCAAATGAGAAGATGTATAATCCATAACACGACTTAGGTTTCTGAAGTATGTCGCATCATAGGCAGTCATGATCGATTCTTCGTTTGTTTTGTTGTAGTAATACAACGGCTTATTATGATAGTAAAAATGCTTTGAGAAGTAGATACATTCATAAACACCGGCGAAATCTTCATACTTGGAAATTGCTAGATCATTACAAATGTGTTCTTGGGCTATTTTCCGCTTCATTGCTTTACACCAAAGATAACCCGAAATTTTCGAAGTAAGAAACGGTAGAGTGGGTTCATATATAAATGTTGGAAATATATGTTTTTCCATCTCTTCCCGTGGATAGAAGCCGGGAGAAAGATAAGACAGAATGCGTTCTTGCCGATCTGCATATACTCGTAAGGCATCATACAGGATAATATCGGGTGAATGATGATCCTGTATGACGTGAAATAATTCTTCCAAGAGATTTTCTGCAATCCAGTCATCACCGTCTACATGTATAATATAGTCGCCCTGCGCAAAGCCTAACCCTGCCAGGCGTGCGCTCACAAGGCCGCCATTAGGCTTATGAATGACGTGTATCCGACTATCTGCTGCGGCATATTCATCGCATATAACAGGGGAGTTATCTGGAGAACCATCATCGACCAGAATCAGCTCAAAGTCACTATATGTTTGTGATAAAACGCTGTCAATGCATTTTTTGAGGAATTTTCGACTTTATAGATCGGAATAATAACAGAAAACAACATCGCACTCTTACCTTTCAGTAAATAGATAGAATATTTCATTTACTTACTGTCAGTATGGCTTTATTTAGATGATTTATTGGGCTGTTATTTGTTCTTAATAAATTGCAGGATTCTTTCAATAAAGAAGTTGAATCCCGGTGTTCGATGTAAAAACAGCAGAACACAGAGGTTGGGTATGATAACACATACAGGGACTTTTATTAATAATTGATAGATATAACTTCCATCAATATAAGAACAAATTGCATGCGTACAAACGCCGCCAATGATGATAACAAGCGAATACAAACACAGCTTTACAAAATAACGATATAAAGGATAATGAAGACGATATTTAAATAAAATATAGGGTTCTATCCATAAGGGAATCATAACGGTACTGATCAAAGTACCCAATAAAATTCCAGAAATTCCAAAATGATATGTCAGGATAATAGACGCAATTAAATTCACGATTGCTTCAGCTATAGACTTATATCTGTCATATCGGAATAATCCCAATGAATCACGAAATGACAGGACTGCTTGACGAATACCGGTCATATAAAAATTTAGACACAGAAGAAAATTGACATCGCTTGAAAATACATATTCTTGCCCAAAACATAAAGCAATGAAAGGCGACGACAATTCAAGTAAACAGATTGTTGAAAAACCGTACACCCAAAATCCGATAAAGAAAATGCTGTCGAATGCATTTTTCAGTGTTCGGTTATCATCTGTTACACCAAGATTACCAATGCTGGCAGACACCCCTTGGAAAATCTGATTCAGTATCTGCTGCAGTGACCCAATTATAAGGCGATAGTTCGAATAACAGGCGGTACTGACAATACCGATCATGGATGAGATCAAGAGACTGTCCGTGTTCTTGACAACGACAGCACCGATTTTATGGATAAACATGGCTTTTATGTTTTTGATAATATCCTGTTTATCATCGGCGGAAATCGGGTGGATATCTTTTTCCTTCAGATAGGGATACAATTTATTTGCTTTTTGAGAAATTGCGATATTATGCAGACATGTACACAGTAAATATATAATTAAATAGAGAATGAAATTTTTCGTACATACAAGAATGACAATCTGCAGGACATATTGCAGCAGCATAAATAAGCCGTAATATAACATGCTTATATACATGCGCTGATGCGCTTCAATCAATGTCCGCTTGTACACAAACAAATAGGATACAACAGCATTGATCAAATACAGTATATAAATCAGCTGTAACTGATCAACATGCGGTTGGTCTTTGATCAAATAATCCAAAAAAGGGAACATGATCAGACCAACACTTAAAACGATCAGAGCGACGATATTATAGAATCGCCGATATAATGCCATGATGGATTTTTGTTTTTCCGTATCATTATCTGCGATGGGTTTATAGAGTGCATATGTAACAGCTACACTTATTCCAAGTTCCGATAACGATAGCAGCTGGAAGAAATCCAAAAACAACCCGCTGATACCGACATAGTGCTGATCGAGCATTCTGGTAAATACCATGCGGGTTATAAAACCCATAAGGATGGTAATGATTCTGACTGCTGAAGAAACAGATGTATTTAGTATTGTAAATCTTGTTCGACTATGTTCCGCCATTGTGTCTCCTCATGCGTCAGTCATTATATGACAGACTGCTAATTATTGTTTTTCAAATGATGAAAATTCGGGCAGAATCTGCTCAAATGCTTGTTGAATCCGTTCTTTGGTTCTGTCAAAATCATTGACGTTGTTACCATCATTCAAACAAATAAACTTGCGTTTTTGACGAGCAATGGTATTCAGCATGAGATCGTCCTGTTCACCGACATTATAATAAGCAAGATATTTATGTATGTTTTTTGGCGTGAAATTACCGGATAGTTTCTGCCACTCACGAATCAGGTAAATTGTGATATTTTCATTGTTTCTGAATCTGGACGATGATGTTTTAGTGAAAAGCTGCTCTTCTTTTTCCCATAATTCGCGATATGTCTGCTTATATAACGCAGCAGGACCGTGAACAGAATAGAAACCTGTGAATTTGGGGAAGAACAATTCCAAAAAATTGTAGGCAAAATATAATGGGGGATATCCGAAATTGAAATATGCACCGGGCTGTTTTTTTACATTCTCACGTTTATCGAAATATTTAGCCAAAACAAGAGAATTATTGAGCATTGTACATGACATAACCGGATCGTCTTTGTTGGCAACAACCGGTTGAAATGCTAACATATCACAGACTTTACCGTTCTGAAAAAAGTCTTGTTCTGTTAAATCTTTTAAACAGAACATATCGTCATTGAAATAGACGAACTTTTCTGATAAGCCTTCAATTTTGTGAAACAGTGATTCGATTGCATTGCTATTAAAAGTGGGTAAATATTCTTGCGGAATATAATCGCTGTGTTTTACAATATGCAGCTTGGGATTATCTGTGTTAAGCCATTCGGGATAATGTCCCCAAGTAACAAAATGAATTGTTCGTACCCATGGAGCGAATTTTTCCACGCCGCGAAACCAGTAGCGAAGGAGTTCCCAATCACGATAACGTACTTCGCGGTTATCCGCTAATTTTTGCGTAGAATATTGTCTTTTTTCGGAGAGCCACGCAGGATCTCTTCCATCGACCCAAGTTATGACAAAATCAATTGGTTCTCGACTGCTCATAAGGCTACCTTCTTTCCGTTCGTTACATGTATCGTGCTTGATTGAAATAGACAGAAATATTATGAAACTGTGTTATCAGAGGATTCAATGACATTCAAAAAATGTTCCAACTCAGCTTCGTTCTGCTGCAATTTATTAGATGCAGCATTTCCGTATTTTGTCCGCAGGTCAGGGGAATTGATTAACTCCAAAATGTGCTTGCAAATGCTTTGCGCATTGAGTTCACATACTGCACCGTCCACACCATCGATAACTTGTTCTCGATTTCCATTGCAATCGGAAACCAATATCGGACATCCCAATATTTGTGCTTCTTGTATGGCGATACTTTTTCCTTCAAAACGCGAAGCATGAACATATAAATCGGTTTGTTTATAATACGGATAGGGATTGGGTTGATTTCCTAAAAGAAGAAAATCTTTCTCCAACTTCAATTCGGAAATCAGTTTTTCCAGAAATTCACGTTGATCTCCTTCACCTAATACATACCACCGAACATTTGCACCGTGTTCTTTTAAGAGTTTCATGGCATGTATGGATACGTCAAATGCTTTTTGAATGGTCAATCGCCCGACCGTCAAAATACGAAAACCGGAATAGTCATCGGAAAATCCTTCATTTTGCAGTGATTTATCCAGTATTCTATCTTTGTTAAGCAAATTGTGGAAAACAGACAGACGATTTTCGCATTCCGGATAAACATTCAAAAATGAGGATTTTACCTCATCAGATACGGTGAAAATATGATCTATTTCCCGGTAACAATTTTGGTCAAGAAAACGATCATATCCGGCTAAATGATAGTCTACATGGACAAATGCAATTTTAGTTTTGGCTTTTACATGATTTGCAACATAGTATGTCGCGCCGCCCTCTAAATACGCAATCGCAATATCAAATTCTTCAGAAAAATAGTCTGACCCGTCTGAAATAATTTTCCAGATAAGTTTATCTTTATGAATTTGACCTTGTTGGATCATTCTGAAAAGATTGATCAGAATATAACCTGTATTTTTTATAAGTGAATGATGCTTCAGAGATCTGCTGAGCGAAAAACGAAGCAATTCTTTTCTGCCTTGCGAGGTTAATACAGGTCGGTCATTGAAATTTGAATTTAATAATGTAACGTGGTTGGGAATGTCATGTACCAATTCGCCTTGATTCATCAGAACATAGAGTGAAATTTGATATTCATCAGAGTTCATACGGCGAAGTAGTTCCAGCATAGCTGTTTCTGCGCCGGCGCGACCTAAAGTATTTATTACGAACAACACTTTTTTGCTCATAATCCAAGCTATCCTTTCTCGTATGTAGGATATTTTGCTGAGAGGAGAGAAATAAAATTCCCGGTTGGTGATTAAAAAATCTGGCTGAATAACGAGGATGAACTGAATCAGAAAATTAACGCTATATCATGAATCGCAGAGTGAAATCAGCGTATAATTACATGGTGTATCAGTGCAAATACATATAGTATAATCATCACCATAATAAGTTTTCCAAAAAAACTTACCCATGGAAGACCAACTGATTTCGGATGTCTTGCCACTGATACGGTACATATCGTCTTTGTTATTAGGAATTACACAGTGTTCAGAAAAATATTGATCAATACCTTGACCGGTATGCTTAACATATGCCTCCCGTGCGCACCAAACGGTAAAAAAATTATGCTGACAGTCTAACAGTATAAATTGTGTTTCTACAGGATGAAAAAATCGGGCTGCCATTTTCTGATGGCGAAGATTCATTTCTTGCGGCGATTCATTTTTAGGCTGTTCGTATTTCTGTAAATCATAACCAACGGTTTGATTTGCAAGTGCGCAACTCCAGTATTCTCCGCTGTGGCTGATGGAAAACTGCAGTTGCGGTGAAAGAGGGAAATAAGGCTTTCCAGTTTCTGTGCGGGAAATACTTAATGCGTCATGAGAAGGGATCGGAAATTTGTATCTTCTGCAGAAATCTTCAACTGCATAGCACAGGCGCTTTTGAACAGATCTTGGGTCATTGATAGAATAGATATAGGTACAAACATGATGTAAAGTATCCATTACACTTCTGTCATGCCGTTTTGAATCATATAAGCGACAACATCCTTCACTTGCCGCATTTGCCATACATCACGATTCGGTATTTCAACGTCGAACTTTTCTTCAAAGGCACATACAATATTCATAATATCGTATGAATTCAGTCGCAAATCTTTGACAAAGTCTGTTTCCATCAATAAATTTTTGTTACCGGTTATTTCGCATACAGTATCCTGAATATATTTGAATATCTTTTCTTCCATTATAATGATTTTCCTCTTACATTAAACTAAATGTCGTTTGATTTTTTGTAATGATGTTTTGGAGAAAGCTTGATCTCGAATATTGATCATTTGGATTTGCTGATACATCGGAAGCGTATCATTGATTGCATTGATTTCTTTTTGCAAGTATTCCAGAATTTCATACGAGGTCATGCCATCTATTTGGTCAGGAATAGGGTAGATGCTGGCAGCTACCTGAACATCATCGGATGATATACCATTCGCCGCTCCGTAGACTAATACATCTTGTACAATCGGAATTTTTTTGATTTTTTCTTCTAACTTTTCTGGGGAGAGTTTTTTTCCGTTTTTGAAGACGATAAGATTCTTCTTTCTTCCTGTAATATACAAGAATCCATCTTTGTCAATTTCTCCGAGATCCCCAGTACAGAACCATCCGTCCTTCATTACTTCATTTGTTAAATCAGGCTGATTATAGTATCCTGTCATTAAGTTTTTGCCGCGTACCAGTATTTCACCGTTGTTAAGT
This sequence comes from Clostridia bacterium, assembly GCA_017558715.1. GTDB lineage: Bacteria > Bacillota > Clostridia > Oscillospirales > CAG-272 > RGIG3925. Next base: position 11,772 of record JAFYTT010000123.1, read on the forward strand.
TTTACTTCACAATTTGCTGTAATTAAGCCAACAGATTCCAATTTGTTTGCCTCATTACGGTTGACACTGACCAGTGGACCACATTCCGTAATACCATAGCCCTGCAGAATCGTTACACCCATATACTGAAATTGTTCCATAATTTCAGGATTCATATGAGCTCCACCGCAAATGACAAGATTAATTGTACCGAAACTTTTTTTGCGGATTGCATCTAAACTTTTTAGTGTTTTGCGAATTCCAATGGAATATGTAAATTTCGCAATTTTAAATAAACGTTTCAGGTTATTATCCTGTCCATTCTCTTCAGCTGTTTGCCAGATTTTACTGTGAATCATTTCCAGCATCAACGGAACTGTCAGCAGGGTGTTGGCTTGGGAAAGTTGAAGATCACGCATGACTGTTTTCAGGTTACCGTTGATATGTAAATGAGATCCGGGAATTAACATGGATAATACAGAACAAGTGAGACCATACGTATGATAAAAGGGAAGACTTGTAAAAGTACGCATTCCGATTTTAACATTAGCCAGGGCATCGGAAGCATTTGTTAAAATGGCACTTTGGCTAAGCATAACTGGTTTGGCATGACTGGTTGTGCCGGATGTGAAAACAATGGAAGCGATCATATCCGGTGTAACTGTTGCATCCATTGTTGTGCACGCACGACCATCCAACCAAATAGTGGTGCCTGTTTCAATCAGAGATCGAACTGTTTGATAACCCTCTTTTTTACCATACATTAGAAACTGTGGAATTCTGTTATTCGCATATTTTTGACAAACATCAACATAGGCCGGTGAAAGAAAAATTGCATCCGTATCCGCTGCAGAGAGCATATATTTAATGGTTTCATCAGACTGCTCGATATCAACACAAACTGCTGTACTGCCACAATAATTTGCGGCGAAATAGACTAGAAGCCATTCGTAACAGTTTTCGCTGACAATCGCAATGTGTTTTCCTGCAAGACCTTTTTCAATCATAGCCTCCTGCAAATACTTGATATCTTCGCAAAGCTGGCGATAACTGACAATGGTTTCTTCCTTTTTTTTGTCAAACCAGGATATGGCCGGCTGATCATTGTACTTCTCAGCCAAATCGTTGATCATATCCCGCATACGGGTATAGTATGTGACGGGATTTAAAAGGTGTTTTTTCATAATAACTCCTCAATGTTCAGGAACAGTTTAAATCAGACTGTAATCGTATAACTGTTCATAGTTGGATCGGCCTTTTTTGCTTACTAATTGCATGAAAACATCGACGATCTTGGGATCAAACTGGGTGTTTTTGCCTTTTTCCAATTCTTCAATGGTTTTGTCGAATCCAAGCCCTTTACGGTATGTGCGATTAGACATCATGGCATCAAAGGAGTCTGCTACTGCAATAATTCTGGCACCAAGACAAATTTCTTCTCCGGCCTTACCATCCGGATAGCCGGTACCATTGTAGCGTTCATGGTGTCCTCTGACAATACAGAGAATCTCTTTGAAAGGAGCGTATGAAATAATAATACGTTCACCTTCAGCCGGATGGCCTTTGATTTTCTGATATTCATCGTTTGTAAGAGGGCCATTCTTCAAAAGAATAGAATCGGGAACACCGATTTTTCCGACATCATGGAATAATCCTGCAACATGAATCATTTCGACTTCTTCGGGGGATAGTAGTAATTCCTGTGCAATTTCTTTTGCAAGTACTGCAACGCGCTCGGAGTGACCTTTGGTTTCTTTGTCTCTGCTTTCGACAACATGCCGTAAAATTTCAATGGTTTGAATATAGGCTTTTTCTAAATCAGATTTGTACTCTTGAATCGTACGCATTTGGCGAATGGATTTGACGCAAGATTCAACTAAAAGCTCCAACTGATCAAAACGGTCATTTTTTTCGTAGTATCCCTGAATGTCTAATTGACGTATGGTCTTAACAGGGGGAGCCATACTTTTATGACCCGTGAGTAAAATGATAAAAAGATCTTGATTGAATTTGCGGATTTCCTCGACAACCTGATCACCGCAAATGGGAGACATCAGGAAGTCAAGCAATAGAATATCATAGTTTCCGTTGCGAATTCTGTCAATCGCATTATAAGGATCGTTTTCTATATCAACCTGATATCCTGAACGTTGAAAATAAGCTTGAATTGTTGAGGTAATTATAGGATCGTCATCCAATGTTAGAATGGATATGCGATTTTGATTTACCTGTTTAGTCAATCTCATTATTTGTATTCCCTTCTGTTGTTTCAACGGTCTGTCTGATGACTACTTTGCTGAGAGGGATCGCGATGCCGAAGATACTGCCTCCGCCTTCGCGATCCTCCATCCAAAGAGAACCATTGAATTTGCTTTTGATTACAATACTTGAAATATATAATCCCAAGCCGGTTCCTTGGACACCTTTGTTGGTGACCATAGCTTTAAACAACTTATCCTTGACTTGAGGACTGACACCGGCACCTCTGTCTTTGATAGCAATATTCAAATTATCTGCATCCGAATATATATGGATTACGATTTCACCACCGCCGGAATGCTGATGCTGTGCATAAATGGCATTAGATAATAAGTTGTTGACTACTTGTATAAGATTGTTAATGTCACCTTGTAGAAAAATAGATTGATTAGGGTCGAGCTCACTTTTTAAGTAACAACCACTATTGAGCAATTCATGACGCATGAGAAGCGTACTGCGCTTTAACATTTCATCGATAGTGAAAGTAGACTGTTCATCTGTACTGATATTGGTTGCTTGACCTCGAATTGCTACAATGATATCAGACATGTAAGCAGATGCTGTTTTGATTTTCTGAAACCAATCGCGCAGTTCAGAATAGATTTCTCTATAGTCTTCCTCAACTACTTGGGGATTGGAAAGGCTGGCTTCACATTCATCAACCAAAGCATCTGCAGCGGAAACACATCCAGAAATGCTCATGATGGGGGTTTTTAGGTTGTGAGCCAAACCACCAATCATCTGACCTAAAAATGCCATTCGTTCTTGCTCTAACATGCGTTCTTGGTTTTTCTGAATTGTTTGCATGCTTTCATGCAGCTGTGTAATATCTTTAAACAGCATTGCGAAACCAACAATTCGATTGTTAACTTCTAACGGTAATACATCAACGATAAAATAAAGTTTTTTGGTTACATTATCAACGATAGTTGTTACTGTTTGTTCATAAGATATTTTGGTCATGCCTTCTTTGCTGGATTGAATGGCTGTTAGCATGTTATAAACAGCTGTTTTTTGACTGATATCTTCTTTTTTTACACAATTACTTAATGGTTTGTTTTCTTCAACGCCATATTCTGTACCGAATAGTCTTTGGAAATTTTTATTGTACGTGAGAACCAATCCGGTATCGCTGAGGACCATATAGCCATCAGAAATTGCGTCCAGAATATGTCTGTTCGCGACCGGGGTGATGTCAAGCATATGAAGCAGATTGATCGCAATACCATTCAAAATAACCGTTACAATAAAGCTCATTGGTGTTGCAGAAATCGGAACATCTGCACCGCTGAACGTTGCATATATATTGACCACAAGAGGACACAGACCGCTCAGGATAAAGAGAATGGATTGTTTCCAATAAAGAGCCCAGGTATTTTGCATTGCAAAAATTACCATATATATGATTGCAGTTACCAAATATGCATAATTGCACAGTCCGCTGACATAGATATAGTGACCAAAGACAATTTCACTTTTGACTACCGAGAATACGACATAATAAAGATGATGAATGGGGTTGGTCCATGATATTAAAATCGTTATCATGGGGAAGATAAACAGCGCATACATCCACTTTTGCATTCTATTGTATCCTCGGGTGAAGCTGATAGCAATACATAAATACAATGGAGCACACAAGGCACCGCCGGGTTGCATGAGACAATCCAGCAAATACATAAGAGAAGTATTTGCCGGATCAACAAAACGTATGCACATTACCGGAATAATCCAGCTGCTAAGGCAGAATGTCAGCAGAAAAAATAACCTGTTCAGAAAAAGTTTGTTATTCTTGGTACAGTAACACCATATAGCGAAGAATAAATTCAACAATAATGCGCATGAGAATACCAATAGTGCTAAATTAGATATCATAAGTCTCACTCCTGAAATGCTGAAAGAATCTGTTTAGGATCAGAATTATCTTGCATGAAACCAACATTATTTAAATGTTCCTGTGTCAAGGTATTGGTAACATGGATAACAGGAGGATTGACATTGCTTCGATGCCAGTGATCGACCAGAAGCGCTGCAAGCTCCTGATTCATTTGCGGCACTTTTTGAGCAAGAAGATCCGCGAATGCATCATCATCAAGAATTTTAATATCAGGTGAAATTAATTGCATAACCTGAGATAGAGCAGGGGGATTGGAATTCATGATGTGATAAATCATATGATCACAGTCTTTCAGTGCCAAAACTTGTTTGACACTAATATCAACGGGCATTAAATCAATGTTTTCCTGTGCAGATTTCCGGGGGATAGCTCCCAGTTGCTTGAAAGCATTTACGATCAAATAGAAGACATTGCTTTCTGGATTTCGCTGAAAAACGCCATCAGTGGATCTTCCGACCAATCTACCCAATCGGAATATCTTGGCATTCAGACCATTTTTGGCTGCTTTGAGTATTGTACCTTCTGCAATGAATTTACTTTTTACGTAGATGTTTTCTTCCCAAATTTGTCCAATATCATAGTCCTGTTCAGTGAAAGCAGCCGAGTCGCTGCAGTTTTTGAGGTGATCACCGCTTACACTGCATGTGGACATATAATATAAAGACGCGTGCGCTTTTTGGGCCAGTGCCAAAACATTGGCAGTACCATTGATGTTTACCGAAAGATATGTTTCTTCGTCAGAAACATAATGGCGAACATCTGCTGCGCAGTGATAGATTTCTCCAATCTTGGAAGCCAACTCTATATAATCTGCTTCGTCGATTCCCAAATATTCTTTGGAAATATCACCCTTGATAACAGACAATTGTTTACCTGCACGGAGAAGGAATCCATGACCGAAATACCAAGTCAAACAATCTTTGAGACGTTCGATATCGCCGTCACGCATAAGACAGATAACTTGATAATTTTGAGTCAGCAATTCGTTTACAAGATGTGCTCCAAAAAAGCCTGTAGCACCTGTTACAAAAACTTTTGATGATTTTTTATTGGAAGACGCCGGATGGAAACTTTTGTCATCAAGACAGTCTTTGTGAATTTCGGTGAGGACCGGGGCTGCAGGATTTTTCGGTTCAAGATTTCTTTGCAGAAGCGCAGCTTGTTCCGATGCAGTTGGATGCTCATAGAATTCGGACAATGACATTTCAAAATGATCATTGAAATAGTGACTCAAAACATTGAGAGCACCCATAGAAGTACCGCCCTGGCTGAAAAAGGACGTATTCATATCATGGACAGGGATACTGAGAACTCGGTTCCAAACAGAAAGAACATATTCAACATTCGCTTCAACAACAGTGTTTTTAGGATTCGAATCGGATTGTTCAGACGAAGGAATTAAGTCGCCGGGCGTTGATACATTGTCAAGTGCCATTTTTGTAAGCGTCTGAATATCAATTTTATTTGTTGCTGTTGTCGGGATAGATTCCATTGAAATAAATCGACTTGGAATCATGTATTGCGGTAAAACTTTCTGAATCTGTGCAATGATCGTTTCCTGGCTTATGGGTTGAGAACTTTCATAAAAAGCACACAATTCCATAGAACCATTGTCCTTTTTGATCGGAACCACTGCTGCTTGCTTTACACTATCAACATTAAGAATAGCTCCGCTGATTTCGCTGAGTTCAATACGTTGACCGTTTAATTTTACCTGAGCGTCTTTGCGTCCGATGTAGTCAAACGAACCGTCAGTACGCAAACGCACCAAGTCACCGCTTCGGTACATTTTTTCACCAGGGAAGAAAATATCATCAATAAAGGACGCATTTGTTAGTTCAGGTCTCGAAATATAACCGGCGGAAAGACATTCGCCCGCGATATACAGTTCACCACATGCGGTAGGAAGAACCATTCGCTGATTCTCATCCAAAACATATGTACGCGTGTTTTGCAGCGGCTTTCCTATCGTAATATGCTTACCGGGAATGACGGCACCCATAGTAGTAAATACCGTAGCTTCAGTCGGGCCATACATATTCATCAGTATACCGTCAGTATTTTGATAGAACTTATCAGAGAGCGTTTGCGTTACAACTTCACCACCAAGAAGCATGATACGAATATGATTCGCAGCATGACAGAATGCATCATTTTCCAAGCACATCTGTAATCTTGAGGGGGTCATTTCCATAATACCCGTGTGATAAGTCGCCATCAAATGAGCCAGTTTCCAAGGGAGCATCATTTCTTCTTCGTCAGCAAGAACGACAGTTTTTCCTAATGCCAATGCAATGAGAGTTTCGACAATGAAACAATCAAATATCGAATTGGTAGAGCAGAGCACGGTTCCTTCAATTGGATCCAACAGAGATTTCATCTGAGAATACAGATTAGAAACAGAACGATGCCGCAGCATGACACCCTTGGGTTTACCGGTAGAACCGGAGGTAAAGAGAACGTTAATCAGTTGATCAGCAGAGAAATTGTTGATACCGCTGATCACATCTGCTTCGCCATCAGGAAGCTGGCAAAAACTGATGGAAGAACCTTCAAAGATATCCGGTGCCATTTGCTGTCTAGAAGCAGTGTCATACAATACAAGCGGAACGTTTGAAATTTCCATCATGTATCGTAGTCTGGCTGCGGGGAAAGAAGGCAGAGCGAAAACATATGCACAACCGATCTTGGCGATGGCATACATTGCTGCAATCATATCCGGCGTTCGGCTCAGACACAATCCAATGCACTGATTCGGCTGCACTCCTTTTTCAAGGAGGAAATTCGCAATTTTGGCAGCGCGACGTTCCAAATAATTGTAGGAGTATTCCGTATTATGGAAAATGATCGCTGTCTGATCAATGGCGGTTTGAGAACGATTATATAGTATTTTGTGAAGAGGGATACTGATAAAAGGCGTTGATGCATAATTCGGTGCTTCAAGATATTGACAGTAATCATGCTGGGTTAACAACTGAAGATCACCGATAGGCTTTGATGAGTTCTTTACCAACTCGTTAAGTATCTGTTTGAAACAACGAGCATAAAACTGAATCGTATCTTCATCAAAGATACTGACAGCATACGAAAATCGCAGACTATATGTATCATTTTTATGCGCTATTTCAACAATCATGTCCATCTTGACCGATCCGGTAGTAAGCGGAATGCATTGGATGGATTTACCGCCAAGAGTAAAGGCCCCTTCATCAACAGGGCTTTGGGTCATCATTACTTGATACAATGCATTTTGCTCACTTCTTTGAAGGTTAAGTGCCTGGATGATATCTTCAAGCGCAATCTGCTGATGGTCCAACATGTCCGTAACCTCATTCTGGACACGCGTTAACCACTGCTGGACTGTGAGAGAATCTTCAGGTTGGAGACGGAGCGGAAGTGTGTTGATAAAAGGACCGCACATATCCTGTGTCTGGGGAATGTTACGTCCTGCCACAGGTGCACCAATGATAAAATCGGTACGACCGGAAAGAGCACGAAGAAGAATTCCGTAAGCAGACAGGAATAAAGAGAAGACGGAAAAACCGTTTTCGCGGCAATAGATATCGATTGTTTGACTTTCATGAGTGTTTAAGGAAAACTCATAGTTCGTACCTTTGAAGTCAAATTTCTTCGGGCGGATATAGTCCCCGGGAAGATACAGCGGTTCGGGAAGGTTTTGCAAATGCGTTTTCCAATAAGTCAAAGCGCGTTCTTTTTCTACAGACAGATCTGTTTGGGATAAAGTATGAAGATAATCATAATAATTCCATTGCACATGGAGTGCACCTGTTTTATATGCTTCTTCCAGGCGATTCATCAGAATCGTGGTACTCATACCATCGCCGATGATATGATGAATATCAATAAAGAGATACCAATTTCCGTCCTGCGAATTCCAAAGAGCAGCATGCATCAGCGGAGCATTCTGCATGTCGAATGGACGAACAAATGCGGCAGCTGCCTGATTGAAATTCTGGGCTTCAATCATTTGAAGATGAAAAGAGACCGAATTTTCAACATGTGCAGCTATGGCATCGGTTCCATGGAGAAACGTAGTTCTGAATAACGGTTCTGCCTGAATCAAAGTTGTGAACGCATTTTCAAGTAATGAAATATCCGGCTTTGATTCCAGAAGAAATGCTCCGGGCATATTGTAGGAAAGTCCGCTTGGATCAAGCAGCGTCTGGATATACATACCTTGCTGAACAGGTGACAAAGAATGGTCCTGATCGAGAATGGCTTTGAAAAATTGAGTGGGGGAATATGATTCCTTTCTAGATTGGACTACAGCGGTATTGATTGATTCACCTGTCAGATATGCAGCAAGTCGGATAGCCGTTTTGCAGGCATAAAGATCAGAAATTCGAACCTTTTGACCGATATTCTCTTCAATGGTCATCACGCATTCCATTGCGTTGAGGGAATTTCCGCCCGCAAGAAAATAATCTGTATTTCCGAAAATATCTTCCCGATGAAGTACGGAACGGAATACCGACAGAATGGCTTTTGCGGTAACAGAGAGGGAATTGTCTGAACATGCCTGGTCCATTTTCGGAAGCGGAAGTTGTTTTTCATCAACCTTACCGTTTGAATTAACAGGTAACACTTCTAAACGAATCAGGAAAGATGGCAGCATATATTTAGGGAGGTAGGCTGCAAGATGCGTGAGGATATGCAATTCATCGATCACTTCATCGGAACAATAATAAGCGCCGATGACTTGCTGATTATTCAATTCACAAATCCGTGCAAACGCTGTGTGTATACCGGGATAAGTCTGAATACACGAAGCGATTTCCTGGAGCTCAACACGAAGCCCGCGCAGTTTAATTTGATTGTCAATGCGGCCACGGAGGATAATTTCTCCGTCAGGAGTCCAACTTGCAATATCCCCGGTATAATAGATTCGATCATCTGCTACAAACGGATTTCTGGAAAAGCTTTTATTGGTCAATTCAGGCTGATTGCGGTAACCGAGACCGACACATTTTCCGCCAATATATAAATAGCCAAAGCCTCCGGCGGGAAGGGGATTCATCCATTTGTCAAGGACATAAAGACGGCAATTTCCCATAGGTCGACCTATGGTTATTTTGTCAGCATGAGATAATTCTTTTAGCGTGACACCGACAGTCGTTTCGGAAGGACCATACTGATTATAGATTCGGGCATTGCTGAGACGCTTAATCTTTTTGAGCAGATCTGTGGTGAATGTCTCGCCGCCGCAGACAATACTCTCCAAACGATGCATCGCGCGTGCGAAAGAATCGTTTTGCAGATAAGCCGACAGTCTGGATGGTGTCATGGAAAGGAAGCCGACGGCATATCCTTGAATTAAAGAGGCAAGTCGATCAGGGGATTCCAGTTCCTCATCGCAAGGAAGAACGATGGTTCTGCCGTTGAGCAACGCAATGATACTTTCAAGCATAAATGCGTCAAAACCAACATTACATACCGAAAGAACAGCGCCTTGTCCATAAATGCTGCTCATTTCCTGAGCAAGATTCAGAACATTTCTATGGCTGATTTCAACACCCTTCGGCTCTCCTGTACTGCCGGAAGTATAGACAACATATGCCAATTTATCGCCAATAAAAGCCTCATTATCTTCATCAGAGGTTTGGCTGGAATAGAATACGGGGCTGTTAGAGAAGATATCTTCGGAAACAAGAACTTTAATATTACAAGAACCAAGACGGCGATTGTTTTTGGCAGAAGTGATGAGGCATTCTGCACCGCTTTGATTGAGAATTTTATTTATTCTTTCAAGAGGCAATTCTTGAGACAGGAGCATATAAGCGCAATTTGCCTGTAAAGTACCGATCATTGCTGCCAAAAGATCGGTTGTTCTGGGTAAAAGGATAGCAACGAGACGATCTTTATTTACACCATACTTGGAAAGTTCGGACGCATATTTCGCACTTCGGTACAGCAGTGCACCATATGTGGTACGCTCGCCTTCGGAAATGACTGCAACACGATTTTGATATTCGCAGCAGCTTTTGATCAATGCTTCATATACCGAACGTTCCTCAAGATAACGTTCGGTTTCATTGAATTGGTACAATAACTGTTCTTTTTGCTCCAAAGAAAGGACGGTTAATCTGTATATAGGCTTTTCGGGATCCGACAAAACTTCATGAAGAATTTCGCACAGTGTATAGTGCAAACGTTCGATCTCTTTTTCTTCAAAAAATTGAGCCAGATAATCATAATCAACCGCATATTGCTGATGATTCTTCAGATTTGTCAGATGTATGGTTAATTGCTCGGCCTGATAGCCGCAGTAATGCCATCTGCCACTGAAGGTAACGGAGGTGTCATGGTTTTCAAATATTTTACTGTCCTGATATGAAAGAGCAATATGGAAAAGTCGGCCTTCGGTATTGGCGAGTTTCGTGATTTGGGAAAACGGATATCGCTGATGGCGAAGCATTTCGTACCATGCTTCCATTAAAGATTCATTGAATTGATTGAGCGACCAGGTATCGTTAATTTCGTTAAAGAACGGAAGCGTTGTTACGAACATACCGGTGCTGAGTCTTGAATCCAAATTCGCTCTGTTAAAAATCGGAACCCCGATGGTGAAGCGATCCGCACCACCGATTCGTTTGAAATATATAGCTAATGCCATATAGAAAACAGCAAACGGCGCTACACGCTTCTCTGTGCAGTATGAGTATATGGCATGATTCAATAATTGCGGCAATTCAAAACTTGCGCGTCTGCCAACAGGACTGATGGCTGCACTTGTGACAGATTTCAGGACAGAAGGCTCTCCTGATGCGTCTAATGTTTTTTTCCAATAAGCTTTATCCTTTTCGTATGCCGAGGAAGCAAGATAACGTTGTTCTTCCAAAACATGCAGCTCATAGTCAGGGGCTTGGCTTAAAGTATGTTCTTTACCTGAAATCAACTCCAAATAAGTCTTGCCGATTTTATTGCAGATATTGATTTGAGACCATCCATCTGCGATGATATGGTGCAGTTTAACAAGCACGCCGCCGCTGTTTTCTCCGTCACGGAACAGAATGAATTGATACAGGGGGCTGTTTTCAAGAATCATCGGTTCTCTGGTTACAGCACATTCCCAGTTAGCAATACTTTCTTTGCTGGTATTGGAGAAATCATAAACAGGGAAGTCAATACGCTGATATGGAACATGAAATTGAACCATCTCATTCTCATGCGTTGTAAGTTGTGTGCGCAGAGACGAATCGTTTTCCAAAACAAGATGGAGACTTTCCTGAAGCATAGGATAGTCCAGATGTCCGTTGATACGCACAGTAGTACTGATGTTATTGATCGAAGTACCCGGAAAGGTACGTTCCAGATTCAAAATATTGATTTGGCTCAGTGATAAAGGGAAATAATGCATATTAAAGTTCTCCTGCTTCTTAGTGTGAGCTATACGGGAAAATCTGACAATCAGCGTGGTTCATCTATGTCAATGTATCCGCGGAGCGTTTTTTCGTCATAATCGGCGCTGCGCAAAGAATAGTTGCGTGTATTCATTTGATGATTGTGTTTATTATATAATGCATATTGACGTTTTCCGTTTGCTTTGGCGAAATACAGTGCTCGATCAGCATTGCTGAATAACTCGAAATAAGAATCTGCATGCTGCGGAAACAGAGCTATTCCGATGGAACAACTTGGATTACACACGGGAATATTATCGCCAAACATGGAATTCAGCGCTTCGTTGAGTTTTTGACACCGATTATGGAGAATATTCATATCGGTTGTTCCTTTCATGAGAACCATAAACTCCTCACCGCCGATTCGACCAACGATATCTTCGCTTCTGAAGAGCTTTTTGATAATCTGAGCGGTTTGAACAAGAACTGCATCGCCGAATAAATGACCATGGCTGTCATTTATTTGCTTGAAGTCGTCTAAATCAATAATTAAAAGAGCTGCCGTATTATTGGTTTCCTGGATATATGCTTCAGCTAATTTCCGGGTATAATAAGCATTATAGATGTGTGTTAACGAATCCTTTTTTGCTTCTTCTTCCCAAACATGAGTAGTGTTTTTTTCGCGGTCGTATTCATGCTTTAATTTCGTGATGTCTACAAGTACACCGTGTACACATATGCAGTTGTGATGATCGGTGACACGGACCGCCTTGTTCAATAACCACAGGACATGACCGTTTTTGTGATAAACAGGAATCACGCATTCGATTTCATCGGTTTCCGAAAGGGCAATTTGAAGCATTTTTTTCGCATTTGGAGCAACCAACGCAAGGAAACTGTTTTGGTATGTATTGGTGAGTTCATCGGCTGAATATCCCAAAAGACGAGTCAGACCGGAATGGTCGCCGATCAATGTGAGCTGATCGTCGCATCTGCAGGAATATTCACTTAAATAGTGATCCGGAAACTTATGCGTAGTAAAAATCATTGAATATTCCTCCCAATCTGACCGGTGAAATTTTAACTATACATGCGTTTATATGCTTTCGTTGATCATTTTCTCATGATCCGATGATACAGAGAAAATATGAGTGGTCTGAAACGAACCAGATGAATCCAGATATGTTCATAAAATTCCCACCAAAAATCACCGGGACCAACCCATTTTCCTCTGCGGTTGACTTTGGTTATCAAAGCGAAAACCTGGGACGGATCGACAGGTCCCTCGATATCCTTTTGTGCGTCACCGACGATATAAAGTCCGTTTTTGTGCACCTTATAGATTCTGTGCATAACAAATTGACCGGTACTGCGCTCGTAAAACACCATATCGCCGCGACGCAGTGCACGCCAAGGGGCTTTGAAGCAGATGGTGTCTTTGTGGCTTAAAAGAAAGGGACTCATGCTGCTGCCAGTGATCAGCATACTGACCTCATTGCCTTCGCGAACGAGTTCGCGGAGCATAGAAACATATTTTCTTGTATCCACAAATCTCATTCAGGCATTCTCCTTCGGATACAGTGCGTTTGCAAGCGTATTGACTGCGTTTTCGGAAATAGTACAACTTAAGTGCAGGACGGGGATTTCTTTGACAAACATTTCAAGAAGATCCATGCATCGCACGTTGGCTACGGAATTCCATCTGTTTATGGTAACCTGGCTATACATCTGCGAAAAAGCTTTCATGGCAGACAGCGAGGCAACTTCATCGGTTTTTCCTTGACTGAGCATAACGACCGCATGGATGGGGAAGGCAATGTTGTTGCAAATTTCGGAACTGCCGCATACAGGCCAACCGCGAGCTGTCCAGCAACCGTTTACCTTTTGGAGAAGCGCGCGATCACCGTTGATGGTTTTTGCGCCTTTGTGTTGTTCCCATAAATTACCCTGTGTGGTTTTGCCGGTTTCGGACGGCGCAGAAAAGAGAATTGCTTTTCCTTGATATTCGATGTAAGCACAATGCAGAACGAATGCGTCAAATTGAATCTGTCGTCGTTCCAGTGCAAGGAGGGACACAAAGACAGGATCAATATGC
>JAFYTT010000124.1 GCA_017558715.1 Clostridia bacterium
CCAGCAGCCCTTTCTGCCGCAGGAGCACTGTACGCCGTCATATTCGATAACGATGTGACCAAGCTCTGCACCTGCATGGTTGACGCCGGAGTAAACCTTATTGTCGATGATGATACCGCCGCCGACACCAGTGCCGAGCGTGATCATAACGGAGTTTGCGTAACCCTTTGCTGCACCTGCGATAGCTTCGCCCTTGGCAGCTGCGTTTGCGTCGTTTTCGATGAGGACGCGTTCGATGCCGATATACTTCTTGAGCAGGTCAGCGATCGGGAAATCGAGGAACTTCAGATTGTTTGCGTAAACAACAACGCCGGTATCGGAGTCAGCCGTACCGGGAGTAGCGATACCGATGTATTCGATATCTGCTTCCGTCAGACCGGCATCTGCGATGATCTTCTTGCAGAGAGCCGCCATATCCTTGACGATTTCTTCACCGGGTCTGTCAGCACCGGTCGGAACGCTGTCCTTCTGGATGATTTCGTAGTTGTCATTGACAATACCTGCCGCGATGTTGGTACCGCCCAGGTCAATACCGATAGTATACATATTTGTAAACTCCTTTTGTTTTTATTCACAGCCGGTACACATCGACCGACATTGCTGTTATCATTATACAAGAATTTATCGTGTGTGTCAAGTGCTTTTCACTATTTTCCGACAAAACTCACTCTTCGACGCCCATCTGTGCCATCAGACGCTTGTTGAACTCCTCTGCCGTATTGTAACCCATCTTCTTCTGACGGTTGTTCATTGCGGCAATTTCCATGATGATGGCGAGGTTACGGCCGGGCTTGACGGGAATGGTGGTTGTGGGAACCGCAATGCCCATAATATCGGTCGTTTCCTGATCCAGACCGAGACGGTCATACATCTTGCCCTGAACCCACGGCTCCAGATTGATGATCATATCGATCTTCTCGGTTTCCTTGACAGCACCCATACCGAAAATACGGCGGACATCGACGATACCGATACCGCGCAGCTCGACATAGTGACGGATGATTTCGGGTGCGGAGCCGACCAGCGTTGTGGACGATACGCGCTTGATTTCCACCGCATCATCGGCGATCAGACGGTGACCGCGCTTGACCAGCTCAATGGCGGTTTCCGACTTACCGACACCGGAGTCACCGAGAATCAGAATACCTTCACCGTAGACCTCGACGAGAACACCGTGACGGGTGATGCGCGGTGCCAGCTTGACATTCAGCCAGGCGACAAGTGCTGCAGACAGCGCCGACGTACGTTCTCCCGTTCGCAGAATCGGAATGTCGTATTCCTCGGCAGCACGGATGGCTTCTTCAAAAATCTCGTTGTTGGAGGAGAAAATAATGGCAGCGGGATGATACGAAAAATAGGTGGACAGGCTCTTGTAGCGTTCTGCGCTGTCCTTGGAGGAAAGATACTGATGCTCTGCGTTTCCGATGATACCGATACGCTTGGTATCCATATGTTCATAAAAGCCGGCCAGCGGCAGACCGGGACGCGTGACATCACGGCTTGTAATCACACGCTCTGACAGATTCAGCGGCGAACAGATAATTTCCAGTTTGAAATGGTCGATGATCTCCGAAAGCGAGATCGAATTGAGTTCCTCGAAGTCCATTTGGCACCTCCGTATAGATATGATTATAATCATTATACCACATCTTCCCGAAAATAGCAAATATTCTTTGAAAATTTTTCCGGTTTTCAGAAAAAATTTTCACAAATATGGATTTTTCATGAAAATCCTATTAAAAAATGGCGAACCCTATTGCAAAAGAGGTGCTGTGTATGGTATAATATATAAGAATAAATGTCAAACATCCGCACGAAAGGACAAGCAAATATCATGAATCAGGAAGCAACCGCACCCAAGAAACGCATTTTTTCCGGCGTCCAGCCGACAGGTAACCTGACAATCGGAAACTATCTCGGTGCGATCAAGAATTGGACCACACTGCAGGATGACTATGAATGCCTGTACTGTGTCGTCAACCAGCATGCCATTACCGTCCGTCAGGATCCCGCGGCTCTGCGCCGTGCGACCTATGAGACCCTTGCCGTCTATCTCGCGGCAGGTCTTGATCCCGAAAAGAATACCATGTTCATCCAGAGCCATGTTTCCGCACATGCGGAGCTTGCCTGGGTACTCAACTGCTATACCATGTTCGGTGAGTTGTCCCGTATGACCCAGTTCAAGGACAAGAGCGCCAAGCATGCAGACAACGTCAATGCAGGTCTGTTCACCTACCCCGTTCTGATGGCGGCGGATATCCTGCTCTATCAGGCAGACCTCGTTCCCGTCGGCATCGACCAGAAGCAGCACATTGAGCTGACCCGCGATGTCGCAGAACGCTTCAATGCCGTCTACTCCGACACCTTCACGATTCCCGAGCCCTACATGCCCAAGACCGGCACCAAGATCATGTCGCTGCAGGATCCGACTAAGAAGATGTCCAAGTCCGACGAAAACGAAAACGCAACCGTCCGTATTCTCGATGACAAAGACACCATCATCCGCAAGTTCAAGCGCGCCGTTACCGACTCCGATACGGTTGTCCGCTATGCAGAAGAAAAGCCGGGTGTCTCCAACCTCATGTCCATCTACTCCTGCTTCACAGGCAAGGATTTCGATGCCATTGAAAAGGAATTCGAGGGCAAGGGCTACGGCGACTTCAAGCTCGCTGTCGGTGAAGCCTGTGCCGATGCACTCGCGCCTGTCCGCTCCCGTTTCACAGAACTGATGGCAGACAAGGCATATCTTGAATCCGTTGCCAAGGAAGGTGCCGCACGCGCATCGTATCTGGCACGCAAAACGCTGTCCAAGGTCTACCGCAAGGTCGGCTTTGTGGAATTCAAATAATTATGATTGATGCAATGTATTTCCGGGTTTTTCTCGGACTCATCTGTGCAGGTCTGATTGCCCTGACCGTCACCCCAATCGTTCGCGTTCTTGCATACAAAATCGGTGCTGTTGACGTTCCCAAGGACAATCGCCGCATGCACAAAAAACCGATGCCTCTGCTCGGCGGTCTGTCGATTTTCCTCGGCTTCACGATCTCGGGACTGCTGTTCTGTGATGTAACACCGTCACTGGTTGCCGCATGGTTCGGCGGACTGCTCATCATCACCATCGGTATTCTTGACGACAAATACGCATTAAATGCATGGATCAAGCTGCTCGGACAGATTGCAGCAGCCGCTGTCGCTGTCGGTTTGGGCGGTGTCCAGATCGATCATATCAATCTGTTCGGCAAATATTTGCATTTCGGTGTGTTTGCCATTCCGATTACAATCCTGTGGATCGTCGGTATGACCAACGCCATCAATCTGATCGACGGTTTGGACGGACTTGCCTGCGGTGTTTCCGCCATTTCCTCCACGTCCCTTCTGATCGTGACACTGATGCACGCAGAGCTCGAGGTTGCCATGCTGACCGCAATTCTGACCGGTGCCTGCATCGGATTTCTGCCGTTCAACCGCAATCCCGCGAAAATCTTCA
>JAFYTT010000125.1 GCA_017558715.1 Clostridia bacterium
ATATCAAAATCATCAGATCGGAAGGATGGATCACAACCATGAAAAAACTGGAACAGTTCAGAGAGGGCTTCTCCACCCCCGACCGCAGATACGCCGTTTATCAGATCATTCACGGCGGTGCGGCAAACCCCACACTGGCACAGACCTTTGACGATCGCTGGTTTGCCGGAATCGTGGGCAATGTCCCCTACGGCGCAGGCTTTCCCGATGATGCGCAGGAATGGAAGAACACCGCTGACGGCATGCGCGAATACATCCGCCGCGGGATGCATACCTGGATCTACGACGAGGACGGATATCCGTCGGGTACCGCGGGCGGCTACATCACAGAGTTCCATCCCGAGTTCATTGCAAAGGGTCTTTACTGCTACGATTATTGGAGAAAGATCCACGGTCCGAGCGTTTACCGCGCCGATGTGCCGGGTGACCGTCTGTGGAAGGCGGTTCTGATTCCTGTCGACGGCGGCGATCCGATTGACGTGACACACATGCAGAACGAACGCGGGGTGTTGTACATCGACGTTCCCGCGGGCGCGTATTATCTGTTCATGATGAGCATCCGCCGTCTCTTTGACGGAACCCATGCGACAGAAGCCTATTCCGAGCCGCGCAACTATATTTCCCTCTCCGACCGAAAGGCGACGGAAGCCTTCCTCTCCGTCACGCACGAAAAATATAAGGAACAGCTCTCCGACGAGTTCGGCCGCGGTGTCCTTGCCATGTTTACCGATGAGCCGTCGCTGATCTCGTGGAACATCCGCGGCGCGGTCTTCCCGATTCTGCCGTGGCTTGACTCCTACCCCGCCGACTTTGAAGCGAAATACGGCTATCCGTTTGTCAATGCCTGCGTTGCCGTTGTTCTCGGACGCGGAAACGATGTCATCCGCCGCCGCTGTGACTTCTGGGACTTCATCGCAGACACAGTCGCGGACAACTATTTCGGTGTCATCGCCGACTGGTGTCACAAAAACAACCTGAAGTCGTCCGGTCACATGCTGGAGGAGGAACGTCTACAGGCGCACATCATCAATTACGGCTCCTTCTACCGCTCAATGCAGCGCTTTGACTGGCCGGGTATTGACCAGCTGAATACCGAGATCGGTCCGCTGATGCATGACGGCGCGATTCCGATTGCGCGGTTTGTCGCATCGTTTGCCGACATCAACGGCGAGCATGAGGTCTTCACGGAATTCTCCGATCACTGTGTCCGTGAACGCGGAGAGATTGCCGGCAAGGACTGCTACTACGGCTCCGTCAACTGGCATCTTGCGATGGGTGTCAACAACTTCACAAGCTACTATTCGTGGGAGGGTCTGACACCTGACGAAATCCGCGATTTCAATCAGTACACCGCGCGTTCGGGCTATCTGCTCCGTCAGGGTATTCGCGACAGCAGCGTTGCCGTCTTTTATCCCGAAGCCGCCATGTGGGCAAGCTATACCCCGTCCGTCAAAGAGCGCGGCATCGACTACTCCGAGCAGACACGCGCCATCGACATTGCATTTGCCCGTGCATCGTGGGATCTATTGCACCGACAGATCGATTTTGACTACATCGACAAAAAAATCCTCTGTGAGGGCGAAATCCGTAATGGCAAGCTTTGCTGCCGTGACCGCGCGTATTCCGCGATCGTTCTGCCGTGCACCCGTGTTCTCGAATGTGATGCGCTCGAACGACTGCACGAGTTGGAACAGGCAGGCATTACCGTGCTGTTCTGCGGCGAAGCTCCCGCTGTGAGCCGCGAATACGGGGAGGCGAACCGCGCGATCACCTGTATCAAAGATAAGATCGCCATGGGTCGGATGCATCTTGCGCCGACCGAGGACTTCGGGACCCTGCTCGATGAACATCTGCCCGCCGCCTGCCGTACCGTTGTACCGTCGCAGTACAATCCCATGCTGCTCTCGCATTGCCGCATCACCGAGGACAGTGTGCGCATCGTCTATCTTGCAAACATGAACAGCGCGGAGTACACCGATACCGTCACCGTTGCGGGACACTTCACCGAATGTGCCGCCGCCGATGCCTTTACAGGTGAGCTTCACACCACCACCGTCTCGTATGACGGCGAAAACACCGTGCTTACCGTGACCATCCGCTCGGGCGAGGGACGGTTCTTCCTCCTGGCATAACATAGCTTACCGCACATAAACGCATATAACAGAAATGACCCCTGCAAAGACCGTTCATTGTCCTTGCAGGGGCAGCTTTTTATTTGTTCACGCATCCAGCGCTGCACGAGCCGCACGAACCTTCTGTTCATCCGTCTGCGGAATGTGCCATTCGTCGAGTCCCGGGAGTCCCATCGGAACACCCTCGCGGCGGAACATCATCCCGCTCTCAACATCCGTCTTTCCGCTCATGTGGAACGCACGAGCCGTGGGAAACCGCTCGCGGAACGCTTCAATGACCGATGCACCGACACCGCTGCCGATCAGGACCTCGGGACCGCCCGTCGCATCACGAAGCGCAAGCAGTTCTCCGATTGTTTCGATACCGCCAAGACAGCCCGCAGCACCGCCGCTGGTCAGCACCGTATCAAAGCCAAGTGCTGTCGCCGCGCGATATGTTTTGACAAGATCGCGCGAAACGTCAATGCAGCGATGCAGTGTCAGAGCACATCCGTCTGCCGCATCGATCAAGGGCTTCATGGCTTCTCCGTCAAGCGTGCCGTCGGAGGTCAGACAACCGATAACAAAGCCGTCAGCGCCGCATGTGCGCAGATGTCCGATTTGCGCCGCCATCATGGCAATTTCCTCGCGTGTGTACAGAAAATCACCCGCGCGCGGACGGATCAGACAGCGCACAGGGATGTCGGATTCCCGACGAATCTGCGCAAGAAGTTCTGCATAGGGCGTCAGACCGCCGACCGACACCGCGCTGCACAGCTCCAGTCGGTCAGCACCGCCCGCAATCGCCGCACGCGCGGAGGCAAGCGAATCTACTGTGATTTCCAATATCTTTTTCATCATATTTGTCCTTTTTTATTTGCGAAAGCTGATCTTATAATCGCCCAGCCAACGCTTCGCACGTTCGATGTCCTCGGGATACGGCTGCTCAAAGGTTTCGTTGTAGGTAAGTCCTGCAAGCGGATATTTCGCGCCCGCCATATTGTTGTAGGCAAGAAACTCAATCTGCGGGGTGACAGGCGACTTTGCAAGGAACCGGGCCATGTGCTGCAGGTTGTCGTCATCGGTGTTGACGTCATGAATGAACGGCACACGGAAAATATGCTCCACACCCGAATGCATCAAAACCTCGGCGTTTGCAAGAATCCGCTCATTCGACACACCCGTATAATAACGGTGTTTTTCGGCATCCATCACCTTCAGATCGAAGTAAACGAACTCCACGCGCGCAAGCATCCGCGCAAAATCCTCGGCTCGACCATGTCCGCAGGTCTCCACCGCACGGTGAAGCTCCGCCGTTTTGTCAAGCATCTCGCAGAGAAAATCGGGCTGCATCAATACCTCGCCGCCGCTGTAGGTCACACCGCCTCCGTGTTGCAGAATCGGCTTCAGACGCAGAATCCGTTTGGCAAGTGCCTCCGATTCCCAGTCATCACCTGCAAAGCGTACCAAACCGCGCGGACATGCGGTGATGCACTTACCGCAGAGGACACAGGCATCGGGCGAGGTGCATACCTCTCGGCACGCCCCGCAGTTCATACACCCGTTGGGACTGTGAACGACCTGACGGTTTCCCGACAGCCCCTCCGGGTTGTGGCACCAGCGGCATCGCAGAGGACAGCCCTTGAAAAACACGTTGACGCGGATACCCGGACCGTCAAACACCGCGAATTCCTCAATGGCAAAAATTCGACCCGTCATGTCAGATCTGCTTATATTCAACGCGACTGAGTACCTGATCCTGATAACACTTGTCAAGCTCGACAAAGTGACCGCTCCAGCCCCAGACACGCACGATCAGTTCCTGATATTTTTCGGGTTCCAGCTGTGCCGCGCGCAGTTTTTCGGCATTGACCGCATTGAGCTGCAGCTGATGACCACCCGCGAGAATGTAGGCACGGACAAGCTCAGCGACCTTATGCACGCTGGCTTCTTCACGGAAGACCGTATCATGCAGCTCCAGCGTCATCGGACCGCCGTTGGAGGTACGCTTCAGCGCATCGGGAGAGAAACCGAGCAGTACCGACAAAGGTCCGGAATTGGTCAGAAACAGAGAGGGCGAGAAGTTGCACGGCAGATATTCGCCCGCCGCACGACCGTCTGCCGTTGCACCGAGATCACGGGAATGCCAGACGTAATACATGGCAGAGCCGGTTCCCACACGGACAATACCGCCGCGCTCGTTGGTGAGTCCCTGGGCGGCATCCGCAAAGAAATGAAGCAGACGGTTGCCGATCTCGTTTGCCGCATCGTCACGTCCCATCTTGTCCGCTTCATTGCGCAGAAGGTGCTTCAGCTCACCGTCAGCGGCAAAGTCGGTTGCCATGCTGTGGAGCAGGCGTTCCTTTGTGATGCGTCCCGTTTTGAAAATCATACTGTCCACAGCCGCCAGCTGGTCTGCCGCACAGGAAAGACCCGTGCCGTGGAAGCCGATGTTGTTGTATTTTGCACCGGTGGAAATATCACGACCCTGATCTGCGCAGTCACGCATGAGCAGAGACAGCAGCGGTGCCGGCTCGAGGTGCAGATTCTTGAAAACAGATGCCATCGATGTCAGGCGCGTGTGAATGGCATCGCGGACGTATTCCATCAGCGCATCGATGTTATCACATTCCGCAAGATGACCGATGATCGTTTCGCGGACGGTCTCTGCCATCGAGAGCCCATTGACGTTCGGGATGTCCATCGCGACCTCGGGAACGATGAATTCCCAGCATGCGGCAATCGCATAGTTGCGCGCATCCTCGGGTGCATAGCCCCAGTATTCCAGACACGGAATGACGACATCGTCGTTTGCATACTGCGGGAAACCGAGTCCGATCTTGGTCAGCTCTGTTGCAAGCTCATAAAGCGCGATGGGCGTATTCTTGTCCACGCGCAGATTGACCTTCGGGTCGATCTGACGAACCTCACGCGCGGCAATCAGTGCAAGCTCGGTCACTTCATTGACCCCGCAGCTGCCGTCGGGAAGCAGACCGCCGAGCACCAGACTCTGTCCGTTGTCGCCCCACGCAAGGCTGTAGTAAAGATCGGAGTCCCAGTTGAAGGAAAGGAAGAAATCTTCGATCTTTTCCAGCGCCGATTCCCTTGTTTCAATGCCCGCATCGATATCATGGCGGTAGAACGGATAGAGCCACTGGTCAAACCGTCCGACCGTGTTGTGATAACAGTCACTTGCCCAGATGGCAAAGTGCAGAATACGGAACACCTGGAACGCTTCTGCCATCGTGTGTGCACCGGTACGAATCGCGCGGGAAAGTGCCGCACCTTCTTCTGCAAAGCCTGCCGCCTTCATGGCAGTAGCATAACGATCGGCAAATGCCTCGACCATATCGATGGTCTCCCCGCCGAGACGCACAAATTCCGCATCCTCACGCTTGCCCGACAGAAGACGGTTCCGTCTGCCCTCCAGTCCTTCGATCAGAACCGCTTCAACCGCCCATGCAAGGTTCGTGACCTTACCCTTTTCGTGTACATAATGGGTCTTCTTGATCTCGTTCAGTTCTTCTTCGGAATAAATATCGGGGAAATGTTCGATGGTACGCAGACCGAATACATGGGTGTCGGGCAGCAGTACGGGCGTTTCCATTTCAAGGAACAGGCGCAGACGAAGCGTGTTGCGTTCCATATAAGAAAGCGATGTATCACGGATCTGCGGCAGAATGACTGCCAGCTCCTCCTCTGTCAGACAGCGGCGGTTTTTGCGGTGTTCGCGGTTTTCAAGATAGGCTTTTAATCTTGCAATGCGTTCTGTCATGGATCGTTACCTCCTATGGGATTACTCTATAATAACGGCTCTCGCGGGTGCACAGCAGGTACCCTCGACGCGGACGGGCAGAACGGTCAGACGACCATTCTTGCCGGGAACACGGTCAAGTCCGACCAACGGTGCCAGCAGCAGCATATCGGTGACCGTAAACAAATCAAAGACCGATTCGTCTTTTTGCCAGACTGCCGTATCCGAGCCAACGATGGACGGTGCTTTTGCGATGATCCATTCCATGGCATCGCGGGAAAGATAATGCGTTTTTTCAAGGAAATCGGGCGAATACCAATCGTCCCAGCCCGATTCAAAGAGAATGGCGCAGTCACGCGGAAAATCCATGCCGGCGGATGCTTTTTCCAGCATTGCCGCCGTGATTTTACCGCCGTTGTTCTCTGTCTCGTCAAAAGCAAGATGAATGACGCGGCAAGGCACATCCACCAGAGCCGAGACAGGTACGTCGATGAGCAGTCTGGTCTTGTCGTAGCCGTTGTTGTGCGCGGTTGTTTCCAGATACGTGCCCGTCTGCGAATGGAAGCCGTGGAAGATTTCAAAATAGCAGCTGTCCGGCGCGTTGCTCGTATGCTCCTCACGGTAGTCGGGGTACGTGTCGCTGTATCGCCAGATGCCTTCGCGGATCACGCCGCTGATATCGTAAATTGCCATAATCTGTTTTCTCCTGTATGTTGTGTTTGACGGTTTCGGTTTCGTTGCGTCCTGTTATGCTTCATCCTCATATTCAACCTCGATGATATCCATACCGAAGCCGGGAACGCGGATGGAGAACGAACGCTCATCGGGACGGTTGATCGGATAACATTCGGGTTTTGTGACGTAGAATAGCTTTTTGATTTTGCGGGTCGTATGTACGGTCGGCGTTGCGTACCAGTATTCCTCGTTGTCAAGGAACAGACGGGAGGTATGTTTGCCTGTGATGACCTCGTTGATGCGGCAGGCACCCCAGTCGCCCGTGATCGTCGGAAGTCCCGCCACTTCATTGATGTATGCGGCGACTTCATCGACAAATGCAGGGTCAATTGCAAGGAACGTCAGGGTATTGGTCCAGATCGCGCCGTGCGGGTCAACGACATCGGAAAGCGGCTCGACGGTAATCGTCTTATCGGACATACCTGAAAATGCCACCGTGTTTTCGCCGATAAGACCGAGCGTCATGACCTCGCCGCCGCGGTACGCATCGATCATTGCCCGCTCGTCATCATCAAGCAGTGCGGGATTGATGACAAGGATGGGACCTGTGACCATCGGCAGATTTTCAATGCGCGTGATCTTGTGTACAGCGGCACCGCGGGAAAGCAGCTCTGCCGTCCATTTGCCGTTGTACCAATGACGACCCTCGATCAGAAGATCAAGCTCGCGCTCGCATTTCTTGTCCGACCAGACGACCGTCACACCACGGACATCCTCGACGTGTTCGGTATAGGCGTTGTCCCACATCATACGCAGAAGATCCCAGTCCTCCGCCTTCAGCCCGTCGCCGAGACAGTAGTGCGGACCGTTGGTGGTCGGCTTGAAGGTGCCGTTTTCATCGATATAGTAGTTATTGAGATTGACCGCAACCGCACGCTGCATGGCGGTCGGCATATGGTGAAGCACGTCCCACTGCTCCAAGGTATCGCGGATCATGCAGAGCGGTGTCAGCTTGAGCCCCGGCAGACGCGCGCGCAGCTGCATCATGTTGGATGCAAATTCGTAGTGAATGAACTTGCGGCGTTCGTGCGGCATTTCAAAGCTGTTATCACCGTGGGACAGGAAGAACAGGTCGGCGGCGACATCCTCCACAATGAAAGAATCCGCGCCCGCATCCTCATACGCTTTATAGTCGGAGCCGTAGCGGTAAATGGCTTCAATCGGTCCCTTGGTCCATGCGCTGTTGAATGCCGCCTTTGCGCCGCATGCGTTGATGGCGGAGATAACCTGCGCCATGAAGCTTGCCCAATGACTGCGATAAAAACGGATCCATGCGGGACGGTGATACTTGAAAATATATTCCGCGCGCGTGATGACATCGGTACATTCGGGCGGCGGGGTAATGCCGTATTCCGCGAAGAAACGCGAGGTCGTCTGATCGGAATAGTCTGCATTCTGCAATGACATGCGGGGACTTGATACACCGTCCGCAATCTGAATACCGTCAAGGCTGTAGTCGCGGATGACCTCTCTCAGCTTTTCCGTGTAGAAATCGACAAATGGCGTCCCGTCTGCAAAGTGATTGAGCATGTGCAGCAGGCGCGGACGGTTGTTGTAGCAGGTGACAAGAACCAGCTCGGGATGTTCATCTCCGAAAAAGGGTTCGCCCGGAAGCTCGGGATCAGAGTCAAAGTCGAACATGCTGATATAGACCTGCACACCGTGCGCATGAAGTGTGTCAACGAGACCCTTCATCTGATAGTTCGTCCAGTTCTGCCGGTGACGATCATCGTTTCCGGCGTGACCGGAATAGGAGCAGGCATAGGCAGGCAGACGGTGCTCGGCTTCCATGCCTTTATGCGTCAGCACAAAGCAGATGCTGGTCAGATGGAAGGACACCATATCGGGCACAAAGCCGGTCTTCGACAGAAAATCACCGACACCGTAGTCGGGTGCGGTATTGTCAAAGCCGATCAACTCAATCCAGACAGAGTTACGGAATCCCTCATGCTTTTGATTATAATACACATCACGGTAGCCGTACATCACTTGATCCCGGTATCATGAAACTGTCGCTGTCCCTGTTTTGACAGGTTTCTGATACGATCCTTTCATAAATATTGAAAACGCCCAAAGAAGCCGCTGACATAGGGTGCGTTTCTGATACTATTGTATCACAATCGGTGCTGTTTTGCAAGACATTATGCATCAAAAAACAGATTTCTGTATTCCCGTACAGAAAAAGCAGCGGTCAGACTGCCGACGGAACATCGGTATCTGACCGTATTTGTATGTTTTTATGAATCGGGAAATGTCTGCCGCAAAAAAATGTCCGCTTCCGCACGGTCATGAAACACATGAATGTCCTTTCCGCGGTACTGCTCCAAAAGCGCATAGACCTGCGGACGCTTTTGTTCCTGAAACTGTCTGATAAATTCCAAGAATTCCGCGTCCTCCTCATTCTCCACCCATGGCATATCGGGACGTACCTTGCCGCGGCGCGCTTCAATGCCCGCAAGACAAACTTCGGTCGGATAGTCAAGGAAAAACACGGTATCGCAGACTGCCATGCGCATCTCCATTGTCGATCCGTAGTTACCGTCGATGATCCAGCTGTCCTTTTCGAGCACCTCTCCGAGTCGGCGGCGGAATTCCTCTTTTGGTACCGTTGTGCGGTCGGCGTTCCAGTACAGCATGTCAAGATAATATAAAGGAAGATTTGTGCGGGCATGCAGTTCTCTTGCAAACGTGCTTTTGCCGCTGCCGGGACAGCCGATGATGATCACGCGCTTCATTCAGAATCCTTCCTTTCTGCCGTTCCGCTGTGATACCACGTCGGTATCACGCGCCGCATGTTGTCGTACCAGGAAAGCACCTCTGCCGCCTGATGCCGCATTGTTTGAATTTCTTCCTCTCCGAACGGAATTGCCCACGGAAGTGAGGACAAGGTATTGGAGCAGATATACAGCGCCAACAGCTCCCAGAACGTCATCGGCACATCGTCCGCAAAATACCCGTCAACCATGCCCGATGCAAACGCGGGTGAGAGCTGTACACACCACACAATGCGGTTGAACTCCTCCCACGGATCGCCGAAATCCGCGCGGTTGAAGTCGATGATGACAAGATTTCTGTCCGAATCCAGCATCATATTGCCCGTGTGGTAATCCCCGTGATGAAAGGTCTGCACACGGTCACAAAGCAGATGTCTGTGCGAGGATAAATAATCGACAAACGCATCGCCATCCTCGTATTTGAGCGGACAATCGGCATAATTGCGCAGCTTGCGGTCGATCTTGCGGTTGAAGTGCGCCTCCCATTCCTCGATGCCGTCGGGTGCGGGAATTGTATGAATCTTTGCCAGATACACACCCGCATCATACCCGAGCCGATACTGTTCTTCTTTTGGCATCGTCGGCAGTACGGTGTCGAGATCCACCCCGTCAATCCATTTCTGCACCGAGCAGATCCCCTCGTCCGTCAGTCCAAAGGCGATCGGGGTACACATCGGAATCCCCTTCTCCGCCGTTTTTTGCATCATTTCAAATTCGGTTTTCTTTGCGTCATACGTTTCCGCCGCGGAAATACGGAGCAGATACGGAGTACCGTCCGCTGTTATGATCTTATATTTTTTATCCGACGACCAGCCTTTTGTGATCGGCTCACGGACGACGGTCGAGGAAAGAATGGATTGGAGGGTCATGGCGGGACTCCTTTTGTTTTCGAAGATTTTTCTTTCATCATACCACACTCTCCTCCTCCTGTCAAGGGACAAATCAATTCTACCCGTTTTTGCCGCTTTTTCCGCAGGAAATTCTCTTTTCCTCTTGCACATGAAGACACGTTGTGCTATAATTTATATAATATTATCATGAAACAAAGGGTGAATCACAATGAAAGTTGTACTTGATCACGTTACCAAAACCTTCCCGAACCGCAGCAAAAAGGAGAAAAACGATGTCATCGCCGTGTCCGATTTCACCTATGAAATCCCCGACGGCAAGCTCATCGGTCTTCTCGGTCCGTCCGGCTGCGGCAAATCCACAACACTGAATCTGATCAGCGGTCTGCTCAAACCCACTTCCGGCAGAATTTTCTTCGGCGATGACGATGTCACCGATGTTGCTCCCGAGCACCGCGGCATTGGTCTTGTCTTTCAGAACTACGCACTCTACCCGCACATGACCGTTGCCGAAAACATCATGTTCCCGCTCGGCAATCTGCGCGGTAAGGACAAAATGTCCAAGGCCGACATGCGCGCAAAGGCAGAGGAGATCGCACGTCTTGTCCAGATCGATGCATACCTTGACCGCAAGCCTGCCGAACTGTCGGGCGGTCAGCAGCAGCGCGTCGCCATTGCAAGAGCCCTTGTTAAAATGCCGCGCGTTCTGCTCCTTGACGAGCCCTTGTCCAACCTCGATGCACGTCTGCGCCTCCAGACCCGCGAGGAAATCCGCCGCATCCAGCGCGAAACGGGCATCACGACGATCTTTGTCACACACGACCAGGAAGAGGCCATGAGCATCTCCGACGCGATTGTCGTTATGAAAGACGGCGTTGTCCAGCAGATCGGCGCACCGCAGGATGTCTACAACGACCCCTGCAACCTGTTCGTCGCAAAGTTTTTAGGCACCCCGCCGATCAATGTCTTCTCCGGCACCGTCCGCGCGGGCAAGCTGTACCTCGGTGAGGACTGTGTACTTGATGTTCCCGCCGTCCC